>MHDB01000001.1 GCA_001816835.1 Candidatus Woykebacteria bacterium RIFCSPLOWO2_01_FULL_43_14
TTTATTGTGGAGCCAAACCTGTCTTTGTTGATATAGAGGAAAAGTCGTTTAACCTAGATCCAGATTTGATTGAGGGTGTCATAACTCCTAGGACCAAGGCTATTCTAGTGGTCCATCTTTATGGCCGTCCGGCGGATATGAAGAAAATACTAGGTATTGCTAAAAAGCATGATCTAAAAGTAATTGAAGACGCTTGTCAGGCTCACGGGGCAAGTATTGACGGTAAAAAAGTAGGCGGCTGGGGAGACGTGGGCAGTTTTTCCTTTTACGCGACCAAGAACATGACTACGGTTGAGGGTGGGATGGTGGTTTCGGATGACAAGGAGTTAATTGAAAAAATTAATAGCCTAAGAAACCATGGGTCAAGGGTTAGATATGTTCACGAGGATCTGGGTTTTAACTTTCGCCTAGCTGATCTTAATGCTGCAATAGGTTTGGTGCAGTTAAAAAAGCTTGACGACTTTAACAAGAAAAGACGGCAGAATGCCACATATCTTAATAAGCAGCTACGAGGACTGGAAAATATTTTCCTACCTACTTTGTCTGAAGGGATGGTTGTCCATCAGTATAGCGTTATCTTAGATGAGACCCTTGATAGGGAAAAGGTTCGGGAGTCAATGCTTGAAGCTGGGGTTGGGACTGGTGTATTTTACCCAATCCCTATTCATAAGCAAAAGCGTTATCTTGAGTCGAATCCAGGTTTATCTTTGAAAGTTAGTGAGAGAATGTCCAAGAAAGTGCTTTCTTTGCCAATTCATCCAAAGCTATCAACAAAAGACCTTGATCAAGTCGCTAGTGTCCTTAAGAGGTCCCTTGGGAGTTAGCGATCTTTCTAACTTCTCTGTATTTTTTGTACTCTTTTAATAGAGTAAGGAATAAATCAGTCCCATCTCTAAAAATATTGTACTTAGATTTTCGAATATCTTTGTTGAGTGTTACAGGTATCTCTGTTAGTCTTAACCCAAAAAGTTTTGAATATATGGCAAGTTGGGTGGTGAAGAAGGAGTTATTTGCGTTAGCGTGATTAAGGACTGACTCGATAGACCTTCTGTTAACAAATATTGATCCCTGCGGGTCCCTTATTTGTAGGTGGAAAAATAACCGGATAAGTAGTCGGAAAACATAGGAGGCAATTCTTCGTTTCAGGTCGACTATTATCTTTGAATCAGGGTGAGCCTTGGAACCAAAAATAAGATCGTAACCGTCCTTAAGTTGTACCATTTGCTTAAGATCGTCAAAACCAAAAGGGATATCAATAGCAGTTAGGAGACAGTAATTATATGAGGCCTTTGTTAGAGCCATTTTAAGGCTAGCTCCATGACCCTTCTTTTTTAGATATAAAATCTTAAGGTTTTTGTCTTTTAACTCACTTAAAATTTGTCTAGTTTTATCAGTACTACCGTTCTCGACTAAAACAATTTCGTAATTATCTCTGCCAAGAATTTTTTCAAGATTGGTTTCTAATACCCCCACATTTTTGAGAAGTATTTTTTCTTCATTGTAAACACCGATGCAGTAAGAAACTTTTAAAGATTCCATATAGAACAATATCTATAGTAATTTGTTTAAATAGTCTTTACAATAAGGTGATCAATATGAAAATTAGTGTCATTGGCCTAGGGAGCATGGGGAAAAACCATGCACGGATATATAAAGAACTTGTGGGGGATAGTTTGGTAGGTGTTTCAGACCTAAACACGAGTTTGGGAAATCAGATTGGCGAACAACTAGGCGTAAACTACTACTCGGATTACCACAAAATGCTGGAGAAAGAAAAACCAGACGTGGTTTCTATTTGTACACCAACATCGACTCATTTCGAAATTGCCAAGAGGTGTCTTGAGCAGAACACTCATCTATTGATTGAGAAACCGATTACTAACAATGTTGATAAGGCTAATGAGCTTAATGAAATTGCTACTAAAAAGGGGCTTATCATAAACGTTGGTTATGTTGAGAGATTCAATCCCGGTGTAAGCGCCATTAGAAAATGTGTTCAGGATAAGAAAATAATTTCAATAAACATTACCCGGGTTGGACCATTTCCGCCGAGGGTTAGCGATGTAGGGATTATCATAGACCTTGGAGTTCATGATATTGATTTGATTAGTTATATCACAGGCAGCAGTTTTGAGAGGGTCTTTGCTGTGAAATCAAAAGAAAAAACTAAAAGAGAAAACGCTGCAGTGCTTAGCTTCAAAATGGTTGATGGTACCATAGCCTCAGTGGTAACAAACTGGTTTACCCCTTTCAAAGTGCGTAAAATAGAAGTAGCCTTAAAAGACAGTTTGATAGTCGGTGATTTGATTACTCAAGAGGTTTCAGAGTTCTATGGGTACGAAAACTCTGAATATACCACTCGTAGTATTCATGTGGATAAACAGGAACCACTGAAACTGGAGCTTGGATGTTTCCTAGAGTCTGTCAAACAACAGAAAAATCTAGGTGTGAGTGCTAAAGAAGCGATCCAATCTTTGGCTATAGCCTTAGATCTTACGAATAGCGACTAGTGCTAGGTAAAAAGTTTTGGCAGGTCTAAAACTGATTCGAGGATGTAATCTGATTTGACACTTTCAAGGGTTTGCCTGTCGGATACCCCGGTTAACACCCCAATTGATATTGAATTCACCTTCTTAGTTGAAAGAATGTCATATGGGTGGTCACCAACGAGGGCAATTTGATTTGTTTTTAACCCCAAAGCTTTGGCTGATTTAAGAATTCCTTCTGGGTCGGGTTTAGGTTCCTTAAGATCGTTTCTGCCTAAGATAATATCAAACTTGCCTAGATCAGCTTCCGCGAGGATTTTGGATATTGCCGCCGAAGAAGTCCGAGAAAAAATTCCAACATGGAGACCTTTAGTTCTCAAATAGTTAAGCGATGGTTTCGAGCCTTCTATAACCCGAGCGTTTTTAACCGCTTCAAGCTCGACTTTTTCAATGATGGATAAGGATATGGTTTCTATTTGCTGCTGCTGTGCGTAGTTACTAGCTAACTTTTTGGCTGACTCTTTTATCTTAAGGATGATTGGTTTAATCACTACTTCTTGAGGCAATCCTAGAGAGACTAAGTAATTCTTGATCTCTCTTCTGGCTAGTTCATAATCAGTGTAAGTGTGAACTAGAGTGTCATCTAGATCAAAAAGTACTAACTTAATTTGAGCTAGATCTTGATGGATGACCACTGACCGTCCTTTACCATCACCGGCCCACCATCAGGAATTCGCATCCAGAAAATGTCTTTTTCGACGCTGTTGTACGGGGCTACCTTTGTTATTTCTTCTCCAAAAGCTAGCTTGGTGAATATATAGGGCATGTTTACTCCAGCTGTAGGGAAAAACAATGATGTTGTGAAAAATCTACCTGGATTAATCTCCATGACACAAGGAACACCAGCTTTATTTTCTTTGGTATCAACTACGTAAATACCGTTAGGCTTATTATCAAGAGTGTGGATGGTTTGAGTCGCAATCTCGTTTACTTTTTCGTCGTGAACAGTTTTCTGTATGGCCGTGGTCCCGGTAACACCACTTGGAGAGGAACCTGTATTAACCCATTCAAATCGTTCTTTTCCTTGAGAACAGACTATCTTGCCGTCTTTCCATATACTTAGCCAAGACACCTCTTTTCCGGTCAAAACTTCGCTCGCCAAAAAATCACTCCAGGTTAGACCTTTCGTTTTCCAATAGTCCATCCACATCGTTGCTTGCTCGATTGTTTTTACTGGTAGAGAAGCCTTGCCCCCAGCTCCTCTAGTGGCTCGAAGCCATAAGGTTTCCCCACACTCTCTAAATGCTTCTTTTATTGATTCAATCCCTGTTATTTTCAAGGTTTTTGCTACAGGCACGTCCGCTTTGGATAAAGTAGTATAGGTGGACCACTTATCATGGCTTATGTCGATCGCCTTTTTGGAAGGTAGAAAAGTTTTGCTGTTTATGTTTGAACGGTGATCGGAGATTATTTTTACTTCAGGATCTGGTTGAGCATGGACAAACTCGATGTTTTCATTCTTGATAACTTGATTAATCTTGTTGATGTAAGCCTCTTCCTCGCCTTTTTTATGTTCGACCAAATATCTTTTGTCAACCGGGGACATCTCAATGTAGTATTTATTGATATCTACACCTACAATATAAAACTTCTCCTTAGCGAGACGTAATGATTTAATGTAATTAATGCCTGCGGAACCTCCGCATCCTAAAAGTAAAATTCTTTTCATATTAAGTTACCAAAGTTTGTTTCGATATGTTATGGGCACATCTACAAGAGTTGGTTTGTTATTCTCAAGTGCCTTTTTTAATGTTGAGTAAAGATTTTTGGAACTTGTCACACGGAGTCCTACACCACCATAGGCTTGGGCCAGTTTTACGAAATCAGGGTTTTTGAACTCTACACCATAGCTATCGTTGAAAGCCTTTTCTTGTTCGTGTTTTATTATACCGTAAGCGCCGTCGTTAAGTATTATTACAGTAACCGGCAACTTACGGTTGACTGCGGTAATAAATTCTTGGTGGGTCATCTGAAAACCCCCATCTCCGACAACGGCAACGATTTTTTTACCCGGCTTGGCGATCTGTGTTCCTAGTGAGCCTGGAAAAGCGTAACCCAGAGTTGAGTGACCATTGGAGAATACTACTGATTTAGGGTAGTCGGTTTCATAGAATAGACCCATTACTTGTTTATGCTCTCCTACGTCTACAATTATAATATGATCTTTGGTCATGAGCGACTTTAGTTTTTCTACAAAATTGAGAGGGTTAATGGGGAAACCTGTTTTGCTGTAGTTAAGGTTTGAGAGACCATATTTTTTAATGCCTAAATAGTCAAACTTCCTTATTTTGGTTTTTGTAGTATTCAGTTTGGTAAAAAAATCTCTTAAGTCGGTGACTATTTCCAAATCTGGTTGGTAGAAGTCACCTCCAGTTTTCTTGTCAGAATCTAGGTTTATAACTCTCTTCTCTATACCGGATTTCCAAGATTTTGGTTTGATACCTTCAGCGTAGTCGTAGCCGATATTAATTAGTAAGTCTACATTCTTGAGGACCTCGGTTGACTGTGGGACGTGTCTACTAAGAACTCCTATATAGAGAGGATGGTTGCTCGGGAAAATCCCTTTACCATGAAAAGTAGTGAGTGCCGGAATATTGTACTTTTCCATAAACCTAAGAATCTCTTTCCCTAGGTCATATCTTAAAGCAGTGGCTCCTACAAGGAACATTGGAAAACTAGATTTTTCTAACTCTTTTATTAGTATGTTTGGGGAAACCCTAGGGATGCTGGTTTCTATTTTTGGCAGTTTTACAATACTGTCATCAAGCTGATCTTCTAGAATATCTACTGGTAGTTCAATATGAACAGCACCAGGTCTTTCACTTTGGGCGGTTTCAAACGCTAGCTTGAGTGTTGAGGGAATGTCTTCAATATTTGCCACCGTAAGACTTAACTTTGTTTTATGCCTGAATTCTTCGCGCATGTTCATGTACTGATGGGTGTCAATGTGCCATTCTGACTTTGGAAGTTGGCTGCTGATGCAAACCACAGGTGAACGATCAAGATTAGCAGTAGCAATAGCTGTGGATATATTGGTTGAACCCGGTCCTAAAGTGGTATAACAGACTCCAGGTTTTCCGCTCATTCTACCATAAAGATCTGCCATATACCCAGCATTTTGTTCGTGAGTTGTCCTAATGAATTCAATTTTCTTGGATTTTTTTAGCTCCCGGAAAATAAATGTTTCACTGACTGCACTCCTACCTTTGGTATCTCCAGGAATACCAAAAATATATTCCACTCCTAAGCTTTCTAGAGATTTTACAAATAATGCTGCACCGTCCATAGTAATTGTGATAATTATAACACTCTCTTGGGAAAAGTGGTTTATGTGAATTATCTTTGTTAACATAATAATTGCAAATGAGAGTTAGGTGGAAAAAATTAGTACTTGGTTTAGGTATTTCTGCTACCACGATTTTGGTTTTATTTTTTCTAGGAGAATATTGGGTCAGGAATTATGTTTTGGTTACTTGGGCAACCGGAAACTGCAGTCAAACCGATGAAATTTTGAAGTTTAAAGGTGTTCCGGGCAGCATTTGTGAATCCAAAACCCCTGAGTGGCACGTCGTAAATAAACATAATTCTCTTGGCTTGAGAAGCCCAGAGATCAAGATAGAAAAATCTCAGGATACCTTTCGTATCCTTTTTCTCGGAGACTCTTTTGTCCAAGGTTACGGTGTAGAAGAAGAAGAATCTTTTCCCCGTTTGCTCGAAAAGGAACTGAATACCAAATTTGGCGGTAAGCCTAAAGTTGAAGTAGTTAACGCCGGAGTGCCTAACTACTCTCCTCTAATTGAGTATTTGTATCTTAAAAATGAAGGCTTAAAGTTGAGTCCTGACTTAGTGATTTTGGAATTCGACCTGACGGATTTTTCTAACGACTTAGTTTACTCCCGAGAGGTTAATTATGCTGAGAGAGAGGAGCCCTTAGGTTTTATGAAAAAAGATAACCCTGAGGTGAAGGACCAAGAGGTTATCACAAAACCTGCAAGTACAGAGGAGATGTCTAGTTCTAAACTACTTCCCTTTCTACCAAACGATCTAAAAAGATTTTTTCACGATAACTCGGCACTTTACCGTTGGATTTCTTCACAGCTAAAAATTATGTTGGGGCAGCCCTTAGCGGACGCTGAGCCGGATTCACTTGAAAATTTCTATACGATAGTTAAAGAGGATACTCTCAATGATGACAAACTTTGGGAGCAGCCTAAGAAAAACATTTCTTTGATCAGGTCGTTATTGGCTGATAAAAGTATTCCGTTTGTGGTGAGTGCTCACCCTCACGCCGTTTTGGTTGATGGGAAGGAATGGAATAATGGTCGGTTGCTGCATGGTTTGGAAAGAGGCGAAGTCTACTCAGATAGATATTTCTCCCAGCTGGCGAACTTTCTCTCCAGTCAAAACATCCCTTTCATTAGTCTTCTTGACTATTTTAGACAAACGAGCCTTAGACCGCTCTATTTTCCATTTGACGGACATTTTAATACCAATGGTCACAAAGTGGCAGCAAATGGTATTATGAAGGAGTTGGAAAAACTTAATTTAATCAAACAATGAAGACACTCAAATTAATCTGGAAAAAGTGGAAGTCTTTCGGTCGGGTTGTTGCTGATTTTCAGGCCAGAGTTTTGCTCTCCTTTTTTTATTTCATCCTACTTTTGCCGGTTGGTTTGGCTGTTAGAATATTTTCTGACCACCTCAAGATAAAAGATAGCAGCAAAGTGGGCTGGGAAAAGTGGGATCCGAGGGCAGATACCGTTGCTCAATCTAGGAGTCAGGGTTAGTGTATATTCTTGGATTGTCCTTTTTCTATCACGAAGCCGCCGCGGCTCTGATTAAAGACGGAGAGTTGGTAGCTGCAAGTGCGGAAGAGCGGTTTAGTCGAAAGAAGCATGACAGTAGCTATCCAGAGCTTGCGATTAAATTTTGTTTGGAGCAAGCCGGCATTAGTGAAAAAGATTTGGATTATGTCGTCTTCTACGAGAAACCTTTTCTCAAATTTGAAAGGCTTTTTTTAACCTCACTAGCCACGTATCCTGATTCCTACCGACTTTTTAGGGAGTCGATGCTCTCCTTCCTACCTGAAAAACTTTGGGTGACTAGCATTATTAGAGATAAACTGGACATTAATCGGGGTAAAATTTTGACTGTTCCCCACCACATCTCGCACGCTGCCAGCTCCTACTACTGCTCTCCGTTTGAAGAGGCTGCGGTTCTGACGCTCGACGGTGTCGGAGAGTGGTCTTGCGGCTCCTACGGCATAGGTACGCTTAATAAGCTGAGGATTAGTAAAGAAATTAGATTCCCTCATTCTATTGGACTTTTGTACAGCGCTTTTACCGCTTTCCTTGGTTTTGAAGTCAACGACGGTGAGTACAAAGTGATGGGAATGGCTCCTTATGGGACGCCTAAGTATGCTGATAAGGTCTATCAGCTGATGAAGGTGAATTCTGACGGTTCTATAAAACTTAATATGAAATACTTCCGTTTTCATAACAGTCCTGATCAGAATGTTACTTCAAATTTTACCGAGCTTTTTGGTGAGCCTCGCGATAAGGATTTGCATTTCTTCACTCCTGCTTCAGGGTACCCAAGCTACTTTGGAGATAAACCCAGTAACTATGAGGAAATTGCCAAGCTGAATCAACACTACGCCGACATTGCGGCCAGTCTGCAATTGGTTACTGAGGAGATAATTCTAAAAATGGTTGATCACGTTCACACGAAAACTAAACAAGAAAACCTAGTTATTGCTGGCGGGGTTGGGTTAAACAGTGTGGCTAACGGAAGGGTGGTTAGGGAATCTAAGTTCAGACACGTTTATATTCAGCCGGCAGCTGGGGATGACGGGGCTGCCTTGGGTGCTGCACTCTATGTTTACCACCACATTTTAGGTAATAAGCGAAAGTTTGTCATGACTCACGCCTATTACGGTAAGGATTTCTCTGAGAAGGAGATAAAAAGTTTCCTAGATAGTAAAAAAATAAAGTATCGTTTCGTGGAAGATAAGGATAAACTTGCCAGTTTTGTGGCTGATGCCTTGTCTAAGAAAGAAGTAGTTGGACTTTATCAAGGTAGGTTTGAGTGGGGACCTCGCGCTTTGGGAAATCGAAGCATTATTGCAGATCCTAGAAGTGAGGAGATGAAGGAAATTGTCAATACTAAGATAAAATTCCGTGAGCCCTATCGGCCTTTTGCGCCAGCGGTATTAGAAGAGAAAGCAAATGAATATTTTGAACTGAAAGATGCCAATAGTAACTATCTAGCCAAATTCATGTTGATGGTTTGTCCTGTTAAGGAAGACAAGAAGAAGCTAATCCCGGCGGTTACTCACGTGGATGGGAGTGCCCGTTTACAGACAGTTGATAAAGATACCAACCCACTATATCGAAAGATTATCGAGAAGTTTGAGGAAAAAACTGGTGTGGCGGTTATCATGAATACCTCGTTTAACCTCAAAGGTGAACCTATTGTCACTACCCCCGAAAATGCTTACAATACTTTTATGAAAAGTGGTTTGGACTATCTAGTTATGGAAAGGTTTGTTATTTCCAAATGATCTCGTGGTTAAAAAGATTCGGAAACAATACTCTAGATAGATTTGGTATAGCTGGGGAGCTAATCAGATTTTTCTGGTCACAGAAATTATGGTGGTTAGTGCCAGTTGTCGTTTGCCTTCTTATTTTTGCCGCTCTTATCATCTTTGCCCAAGGGGCAGCCGTAACTCCATTCGTCTACACTTTTTTCTAAAATCTCAATATCTCCTGCTGTAGATTGGTCTAGTGTATTTAGTGTACTCCTCGCAAAGTTCTCTATTGACAAGTAATCGTAAATGCCTGAAAATGGTACAAAAGGGTAAAAAGTGGTAAAAAGTGGTGAGAAGCAAATAATTTTGCTTCGATGGGAATTTTAGGCAAGCTGTGCTTGCCGTAAAGAAATTCCCGGGGAAGGGGATTACTTCTTCCAATAAGGGTTAGAATCTGGACAGCGCATGTTTTTAGGGGAACATCCAACAACTTTGGATGATAAAAGACGGCTTTATTTGCCTAAGAAGATACGAGATTTTCTGAAAAATTCAGAACTCGTGTTTAGTCGGGGCTTTGAGAGCTGTATTTTTGTTTGGTTAAGGGAAGATTGGGAAAGAGCAAATCAGAAGAATTTGGATAATCCTATTACTGATTTGGGTGCTCGAAATATCAGACGGTACTTATTCTCTGGGGCTGAAATACTTCTAGCGGATAAATTGGGCCGATGCCTAGTACCGGATCACCTTACCAAATATGCACATCTAAAATCAGAAATTGTCCTTATTGGTGCGGGAGACCATTTTGAAATTTGGGATAAAGAATTATGGAATCAGTACTTCGATATTCTAGAAGCTCAATAGTACACAATCCTGTGCTTGTAGGACAAGTCATAGATTTTTTGATCGTTTCCACTGGTAAGAAATACCTGGACCTGACAGTTGGTGCTGGAGGACACAGTTTGGAAATAATTAAACGGGGTGGCAGAGTACTTGGGATAGACTTAGACCCTGAAATTTTGGCAAGGGCAAGGCAGGTTTTGGGAAACCAGGCAACCTTAGTAGAAGGTAATTACAAGGATGCAGACCTAATTGCCAAGGAAAATGGTTTCGAAAAACTAGACGGAATACTACTGGATTTAGGTTTATCTAGTTTTCAGCTAGATAGTCCTGAGAGGGGTTTTAGCTTCCGATTCGATGCTCCTTTGGACATGAGAATGAGTCCGGAGCTTGGAGTAAGAGCGGTTGATCTGGTTAATGGTTTAAACGTTGGGGAATTAGAAGAACTTTTTATGAAGCTAGGTGAGGAAAAACAGGCTAGAAGGATCGCTAAAGAGATTGTTGGATCAAGAGTTGACCACAAGATTACGACCACAACTGAACTGGCAGAAATAGTTAAAAAGGTTAAAAAAGTATCTTTTGGTAAGCATATCCACCCAGCAACCCAGGTTTTCCAAGCTTTAAGAATTGCTGTTAACGACGAGCTAAACAACCTTCGTGAAGTTTTGCCTAAAGCGAGCAGTTTGTTGGGGAAAGATGGACGTCTAGTAGTCATAAGTTTCCACTCCTTAGAAGATAGGATCGTTAAGGATTTTTTTAAGAGTAGTAGTGAGCTAAAAGTCCTTACCGAAAAGCCGATTACCGCTAGCGAAGAAGAAGTCGGACTTAATCCAAGGTCTAGGTCAGCCAAAATGCGTGTCGCCGAGAAGTTGAGTACTTAGTTTTTAGTTATTAAATCCTAGTAACTAGCAACTAATAACTATCAACAAGGAACTAAAATTAAAGAGGACTAACTGCTGCCTATGTTAGTAAACAGATATTATTTATCGAGAAAAACTCGTGTCTCAATAAGCGCGTTAATTCAACCAGTTGGACTAGTTGTCCTTTTTAGTTTGGCTTTCATGATTTTGCTAATAGCTCAACTAATCATTGCTAACAAACTAGCAACAGACGGAGAGCGCCTAACAGAGATTGCCCTAGAAACCGTTCTTTTGGATCAGGAAAACTATTTGCTTACCAACAAAGTTTTGTCTTTGGGGTCACTTGATCAGATAAACATTCGGGCACTTTCTCTCGGACTTATTAAGATAAGTAAAGTGGAAGTAGTTTCACCAATTCCTTACGCCTACGTTCCATAAATATAGTAGAATTATTTTCTATCGTTATGAAACGTTTGAATTTTTTGATAATTTTCTTTTCCTTGTTTTCCTTAGCCATAGTTTTTAAACTATTTTTTCTTCAAGTCGTCATGGGTGATAAGCTCGCAACCAGTGCGGAGAACCAACATTTTAGTGCTTTGGATATTCCTGCCGAGAGAGGTAAAATCCTTTCCTCAGATTTATTTCCGTTGGTCATGAACCAGAAAGTGTTTCTTGTTTATGCCACAATTCCAGATATCAAAGGTGATAAAAAGGAAATTGCCGAAAAACTTGCCCCACTTTTTGTTGAGGAGGATACTAAGTCTGACCTAAAACCCGAGGAAGCTGAGTCTAGTGCTTCTTCTCAAATGACTCAAGAGGCCTCTTCGGAGAAAAGTGAAAAGGAATACAAAGATAAGCTAGCAATTGAAGCGGCCAGGATTGAAGACTTGCTAGGTCTAAACGATCTTATTTGGGTACCGCTTAAACGAAAAATGTCTTTGGCGATAACTGACAGAATTAAGTCTTTGAGTATCGAAGGACTCGGTTTTGAGGAAGAGCAGAAGAGATCCTACCCAGAGGCCTCTGGGAGTGCCTCTCTTCTTGGATTTGTGGGGGCTGACTCAAATGGCATTGATAAGGGGTATTTTGGTTTGGAAGGCTTTTATAATGGTGAATTAAAAGGTCGTTCTGGAAGACTTAGAGAGGAGGTTGACGCCGAGGGCAGACCGATACTGGTTGGAAGTCGGGTTGAGGTTCCCCCTGAGGATGGCCGGGATTTAGTTTTGTCAATTGATCGTGGAGCCCAGTTTATAGTAGAGAGAAAACTCAAAGAGGGTGTTGCTAAGTTTGGGGCAAAATCTGGCTCTGTATTGATGATGGATCCTAAAACTGGAGCGGTGCTAGCTGATGCCTCTTTTCCTGGGTTCGATCCTGGCCGGTGGGAGAAATATAACCCCGCTAGGTACCGTAACCCTACGATTAATGATGTCTTTGAGCCTGGATCGACTTTTAAGGTAATAACCGCGTCTGCTGCTTTGGACGTGGTGGCAGTTGACCAGAATACTAGGTGTCCTTGCACGGGACCAAGAAAAATTGGCCCGTTTGAGATAAAAACTTGGAACAATAAATACTATCCCAACTCGTCTTTGGCTGAGATTTTGCAGCACTCTGATAATGTTGGAACTGTCTTCGTTTCCGAAAAACTTGGTTTGGAAAAGTTTCTTGACTATGTTTACAACTTTGGATTTGGAAAAACCACTGGTATTGATTTGGAAGGGGAAGCCACAGGTATTCTACACTCCCGGAGTGAGTGGCAGCCGATTGATCACGCCACAGCCTCTTTTGGTCAGGGACACTCGGTGACGATGGTTCAGATGGTCAATGCAGTTTCGGCCATCGCCAATGGTGGTGAGCTTATGCAGCCACAAGTGGTGTCTAAGATTGTGGGCAAAGATAGAACAGTAGAGATAAAACCAAGGGTCACTAGGCGTGTTATCAAGCGAGAGACGGCTTCGACTATGACTGAGTTAATGGTTAATGCGGTTGAAAATGGCGAAGCCCGGTATTTTGTTCCAAAAGGTTATCGAATTGCTGGCAAGACCGGGACTGCTCAGGTCCCGGTTGAAGGTCACTACGACCCGACCAAAACCATTGCTTCTTTTATCGGGTTCGCCCCAGCTGATGATCCTAAGTTTGTCATGTTGGTAAAAATAGACGAACCGAAGTCCTCGCCTTGGGGGTCAGAAACCGCTGCACCATTATTTTTTGATATAGCCAAAGAACTCTTCACCTATTGGGGCCTCCCACCAAATCAATAAGAGAAATGTAAAACTATTTTTTCTAGTGCCAATCTGAGGGCTGTGGTACAATT
>MHDB01000002.1 GCA_001816835.1 Candidatus Woykebacteria bacterium RIFCSPLOWO2_01_FULL_43_14
ATGGTTTGTGATAATAGTCTTTCTACTACCAGTTGCAGAGACCTTAAAATTGACCCAATTTTCATCCTTGCTTAACCAACTACTTCTTTATCTGCCAAATGTTTTAGTCTCGGTAATAATCGTAATGGTTGGCGCAGTCTTTGCCCAGTTTGCCCGAGATTTTGTTCTCGCAGCCGCTTCGGGAATGGGAGCCAGTGCAGCCAGGCTTCTTTCCCAGGTAGCCAGCTGGTCAATATTAGTTTTTGTAATTTTGGCCGCACTTTCCCAGCTCGGTATTGCCCAAGATTTGGTTCGAATCCTATTTACAGGATTTATCGCCATGCTCGCGATCGCAGGAGGCTTAGCCTTCGGCCTTGGTGGACGAGAGACCGCCCAGTCTCTCTTAGAACAGATCTATAACAGTGTCAAAGAGCGACAAAGAAAGTAACGTAAACGGTTGTGGCCTTAGGTTGTAGGATAAATACATGTGCTTTCCTACAACCTGCCACTACCCACCAATACAGCTGATGATATATACTTTTCATAATGTCCAAACACATCTTATGGTTTCACCAAATAGACAAGCACGATGTTCACTCAGCGGGTGGAAAAGGGGCCAACTTAGGGGAGATGACCAAAGCGGGTATCCCCGTTCCTCCAGGCTTCGTTGTTAGTGCCCAAGCCTACCAATATTTTATTGATTCCAACAACCTTAGACATAAGATAAAAGATTTTCTAAATAAGCTTGATCCCGAAAACACCAAAATGCTCTCGGAGGCTTCAAGCTTGATCAAGAAATTAATTGTCTCTTCAACCATGCCCCAAGACCTTGTCGAGGAGATCGTAAAGAGCTACCAAAAACTAGGTTCTGGAAAAGATCTCTTGGTAGCTGTTCGCTCCTCAGCGACAGCTGAAGACCTACCTGGCGCCTCTTTTGCCGGGCAACAGTCCACTTATCTAAACATCTCAGGAACCAAAAATATTCTTAGAGCTGTGAAAGATTGCTGGGCATCTCTATTTGAGGGCAGAGCAATATATTATCGCGAGCAGAAAAAGTTTGACCATTTCCGAGTGAATATTGCTGTTCCTATCCAAAAAATGGTTCAATCGGACGTTTCTGGAGTAATGTTTACCCTAGACCCACTCACCAATGATAGGACGCGCGTTGTTGTCGAAGCTATTTACGGGTTAGGTGAACTAATTGTCCAAGGAGAAGTAACCCCAGATCACTACGAAGTTAATAAAAAAGACAACCAGATTATAACCAAGCAGAAAGCTAGACAGCTAAAACAGTTAATAAAGGTAGGAGACAAGACGAAAGAACTTCGAGTCTCTGAGGCTTATCAGATGAGGCAAAAGCTCTCTGATGATAAAATTGTCGAGCTGGCAAAGCTTGGTGAAAAAATAGAAAAACATTATTTCTTTCCCCAAGACATCGAGTGGGCCATGGAAAATGACGAATTATTTATTGTCCAGACCAGACCCATTACGACTATAAAAGAGGTCTCCAAACAATTCTCCCCTTCTTTAGTCAAACTCGATTTACCCCAACTTCTTCAGGGCGCCTCGGCCAGTCCCGGCATAATCAGTGGCCCCGTCAGAATTTTAACCTCAGCCAAGGATATCGGAAAACTTAAGAGTGGGGAGGTTTTGGTCGCACCAATGACCAATCCTGATTTTGTGCCAGCCATGCGTAAAGCTGTAGCTATTGTCACTGATTCTGGAGGGAAGACTTCCCACGCAGCTATAGTATCCCGAGAACTCGGTATACCTTGTGTGGTGGGCACAGAAAAGGCTACTAAGGTACTCCGTAATGGTCAAGTCGTAACAGTCAACGGCTCAACCGGGGTGGTTTACAAGGGAAGTCCCAAACATCCTTTTGATAAGCGCGTCCTTGAACCAACACATGCGACTATTTCCCCTAACTTAGCCAATCTTAAAACAGCCACAAAGGTTTATGTAAACCTGGCAGAGCCTGAAAAAGTGAAGGAAGTAGCTCGCCGGAATGTCGATGGAATAGGCTTACTTCGAGCTGAATTTATGATGGCCCAAATTGGGGAACATCCTCAGAAAATGATTGCCGACAAAAGACAAAAAGAGTACATCGAGAAACTCTCCGATGGGCTTAAAACTTTTTGCGAGGCTTTTGATCCCCGGCCTGTTGTTTATCGAGCTTCAGATTTCAAAACTAACGAGTACCGTAACCTAAAAGGTGGTAAAGAATTCGAGCAAGAGGAACCAAACCCAATGATTGGATTCCGAGGTTGCTTCAGGTATATCAAAAACCCAGAAGTATTTGAAATGGAACTTGAGGCGATCAAGAAGGTCAGAAATATCTATGGCTTCCGAAACTTATGGTTGATGATACCTTTTGTACGAACACCCAAAGAGTTGGCGCAAGTCAAACACTTAGTCAGCAGCGCTGGTTTACATCGTTCGCCTTCATTTAAATTATGGATGATGGTAGAAGTTCCCTCGAATGTGTTTATTTTAGAAAAATTCCTAGAAGTAGGAATAGACGGCTTATCTATTGGTTCAAATGACCTGACCCAGCTTATCCTGGGAGTCGATCGGGATTCCAGTCAAGTGGCTCAGGAGTTCAACGAATTGGACGACGCCGTTATGGGGGCAATTGAGCACGTTATAAAAACTGGCCATAAGCACGGAGCAAGTGTGTCTATTTGTGGTCAGGCTCCTTCAATCTATCCAAATCTCACCAAGCAGCTGGTGCAGTGGGGTATTACTTCAATATCGGTTTCACCAGACGCAATTGAGTCAACACGTGATCTAGTCGCCAAATCCGAGCAAGAACTAGTTAAGAAGTAGTTGTCATTCCGATTGCTGCTCGGAGTTTGCCACCTGGGAGGTGTAACCTGGGAGGTTAAATACAGCTGCACCTAGGAAAAATGGTATAATTTTAAGCATGCCAGGTCGAATTGTCCCACTAGTCACAAAAGAAGTTTACCATGTCTTCAACCTAGGAATAGGACACAGACCAACTTTCACTTCAACCTGGGAGTATAAAAGATTCATTCAGCTCCTAACCTTTTACAGTTTCCTATCTCCCCCTTCAAGCTTCTCGCGTTTTGAGAACCTTTCTAATGACAGGAAAGAGATTTTGGTTAATTCTAGAGGAGATAGAACGTTGGTAGATATTTTAGCTTATTGTCTTATGCCCAATCATTTCCATCTTTTAGTTAGACAAGCCGAAGATGAAGGCATATCAACTTTTATTAGCAAACTCTTAAATAGCTATACCAGATATTTCAATGTAAAAAATGACTCCATCGGTGCCCTGTTTATAAACCAGTTTAAGGCAGTCAGGATGGAAACTGAAGAACAACTGCTGCACGTTTCTCGCTACATTCACCTTAATCCTTTCACAGGATACATAGTTAGAGATTTGGAGTCACTTAGCACTTACCCTTGGTCATCCATACAAGAATATTTGGCTGAAAACCATAAAGGAATTTGTCGGAAAGATCTAATAAACTCAAATTTCAAAACCCCAGCTTCCCACAAAAACTTTATCTTTGACCACGCTGATTACCAGAGAAATTTAGGTTTGATCAAACACTTAATACTTGAATAATTCCTAGGTTACCTAGCTGTTTAACCTCCTAGGTTGTTATTCTAAATTGAACGCAAGCGTTTAAATGTGCTAAAATACGCTGGTATCAAGGGTTTATTCACAGAATGGGTCCGTAGCTCAATGGTAGAGCAGTAGCCTTTTAAGCTACGTGTTGAGAGTTCGAGTCTCTCCGGACTCACCAATAAAGAAAGGCTAAACTCAAGTTTAGCCCAGACTCAGGCCTGAGGTCTGAAAGGTAGTACCGGATTATACCACTTTACGAACAGTTATCCTTGAACAAAATTATATTCAAAATCCTCTTTACCAAGAAGTTTTTTAATCTTTTTTCTGCGTATTTGCGAGCAATAACAAGATATTCAGGAAACCCTAGATCTGTGTAATACCATCTACGACCTATAATTATTGTAATCCAGCCTCTTTTGTGGTACAATTAATGTTAATACGAACCGAGGAGAGGAAAGGTGAGGCTAAGCGAGCACGACCTTTTTGCGGGCTTGTGGAGCCTGCATCCTGTACTCATTTTCGTCGGTAACCTCGTGCTCAGTCAAGCACGGTTTTACCTCTACGAGTGGGTCCTGTCCCAAAGGGACGCCAGCCGTCTACCTCACGGCTTGGCAGCTTTCCGGTACGCAACCGTCACCTTGGGTGACGCGGTGTTTATCGGCCACGCGCTCTTGGTTATGCGCGAGTACTACAGCAGGGTGCTTGTGCCTGAGTCCTTCTGGACCAGCACAGCATTCTCAATCGGATGTCTGGTGATTGGGTTCGCCCTTTCACTAGCGTATTTGATCTCCAAGGACGGTTTCCCGCCCTACCCCGCCGGGTATTGGACGGATTTCGACCGGTGGACCCACTTCACGTACTTCGGTATTGTGGGTGCCATCATGGTCGGTTTTCTCCGGGCCCCTTTCTACGGTCAGGAGACAGGTCTGTGGGTGGCAACGTTCGTGCTCTTCTTGGGAGGGTACGGACTCACCATCTGGATGACCGTCACGGACCACAATCCGCTCTGGCACTATATCCAAGCGCATGTGCCAGGCCGGCCAAGCCTACAAGACAGCAATGTTTTGTAGGCTTTTCTTATTTTTTTTGGCTACTATAAGTTTATAATATTTTCTGAGAGGAGACTGATAACTCATGGTAGATCAATACCCTGAACACACGTTGATGACTCTTGAAGAACTGGCAAGGAGAATCAAAGGACTTATGCCTGGGCAGTGCTTTCACGCGCGGATAAGTCCTAGGACTACTTGTGGCCAAGTACGAGATGAGACACGAGTTCTTTGCTGTCTAGCCGGAGTCGGTATTTATACAATCAAGAAATCTTGTAATAACTGTGATCCAAGCAGTCAGGGCCACTTTCTTGTAGTATCCAGAGCTCAAGGCTCGACTTTTAACTAGACACTCATACGTGGGTGACCTTAGTAAGGCGCTGATATATTCAGTGCCTTTCTTGTTTCGTAAGCAATTTTTCATTACAATGTCCTTATGTTTCTCACCAGACAAGAAATTTTGGATTCCCTAAAATATGTTGCAGATAACGCCAGTTTTGTGAAAATAGATAGCTTGGCTATTGAAAACTACGTCCACAATTTCGTCCCCACGCCCTACACTCACTGGACCAAAGCTTGCCCTTTTGGCTACAAACCCCAACCCACTTATGTTGATGAGGTCGATTTTCTTTTTCTTCTAGGCAATCAAGCATTCTGTTACTGGGGAAATCCGAAATGGACCGTTGATTACAAAGGTGAAAATCTTGATGGTTGGTGGGCCGCAATAGCCTGTTTCCAAAGAGCGCTAGAAAATAATACTCCTATCTTGGAAGGTAACTATCTAGCAAGTCTTACGATTGACCAGACCAGAAAACTTTTTCAAGGGACGCCTGACATTCCTCTTCTGGAAGAGCGCTATCGAATGCTCCAAAAAATTGGTCAGATTTTGGTTGAAAAATACTCTGGTCGGTTTCACAACTTTTTGGAAAAATCTGACAGATATTCTCTTAATCTTACCCAACAAATCGGGCAAGTTTTCCCAGGTTTCGACGATACACCGACCTATAAAGGTCGACAAGTTTATTTCTACAAAAAGGCCCAATTAGTCGTAAACGACATCTACAACAATACTCTATCCTATCCAACAGGAATCAAGGATATTAGTCACCTTACTGGTACAGCTGACTACAAAATACCAGCTATTATGCGTCAGATGGGAATGTTAGTTTACACTGACGATCTCAGTGACAGAATAGATAACAAAATAGAAATCCCTGAGCACAGTGAGGAAGAAATCGAGATCCGGGCTTCCCAGCTATGGGCGGTAAAAACAATTTGTGAGATGCTTAACCAGAAATACCCTGACGTCATACCCTCAGTCATTCAGGACATGCTTTGGCTATCAACCCAAGGAAAAGGAAGTCTGAAAAAACCCTATCACCTCACCAAAACCATTTATTATTAACTGGAAAAAGAAAAAAGAAATGATAAGATTAACCTATGAACACCAAAAAGATAATCACACTTTGCTCCAGTGCCTCTCACTATAAACAGATGCTGAGAGTGGCAGATAAGCTCAAGAGGTTAGATTATAAAGTAAAATACCCATTCACGGCTGGGATAATGAAAAAGACGGGGATTTGGGAAGTTGAGCACTACAAAACTTGGATTCAAAACGACGCTGATTATGATAGAAAGGCTTTCCTTATGCGTAAGCATTTTGATAAAGTCGTGCGATGTGACGCCATCTTAGTCACCAATTACGCCAAAAACGATCAGGAAGGCTACATTGGAGCGAATGTTTTGATGGAAATGGGTTTAGCTTTTCATCTCAAAAAGCCAATCTATATACTCAATCAACCAGACAAAAACTCCCCCTTC
Organism: Candidatus Woykebacteria bacterium RIFCSPLOWO2_01_FULL_43_14; assembly: GCA_001816835.1. Taxonomy (GTDB): domain Bacteria; phylum Patescibacteriota; class Microgenomatia; order Woykebacterales; family 2-01-FULL-43-14; genus 2-01-FULL-43-14. Next base: position 6,445 of record MHDB01000002.1, read on the forward strand.
ACCGAAGAAATCTGGGGTGTAAAACCTATTATTCTAAGCGAGGACTTAAGTAAAATCAGATTGTAAAAAAGAACCGCCTGTTTGAAACAAGCGGTGCGAAAAAAGATAATTACTTTTGTTTTTCCATCGGCCTGGCATTTTTATTTGGCACTCTCGCAAACCTAAATTCCAAAGGACTTCTACACTTAAGATTTCTGTACGAGTCTGCCAAATCCCTGACACGTTGCCTGACCCAAAATAGCCAGACTCGTCTCTTGCCAGATGATTGGTACGGCAATACTCTACTCCTTCTGATTGTGATTGAGGTGTATTTTAATACTAAACAACTGTTTGGTCAAATATAGCTCGCGTTGACACCCTTAAGGCCAGACTGCTACACTTGGTCAATATGCCCTGGCTCAAGCTCCTACTCACAGGCCATCAAAAATATCTTGCCCTGTCCCTTGCAGTTGTAGGATTTAGCTCACTTTTGGGCGTCAATTACTTTGTCGAGAAAGCTAGCATCAAGCCAAATGTCGACACCATCCTAGTCCAATCAAGTAACGCCTCTTCCTCAGCCGTATTAACCATCGCCACTGAATCATCCCAAGCTGTACCTCCAACTAAGTCACCTGATCCGAAACCCCAGCCTGCCGGCTCACCTGCTCCCCAAGCAAAAAAGGAAGTGAACACGCCAACACCAGCCAACAATCGTCTTGGTTGGCCAAACAATAAGTTTGGAATGTACTCTTACAAAGATCCTGAGTCTATCAGGTTGACTGCTGAGCTAGTCAACTCTAATGGCGGTGATTGGGGTTGGATTCTATTTCCGATAAATATCAAAGACCATGGGGTTGACTCCTGGAACACGATATTTAGTATCTGCAAGGAAAATCACCTTATCCCCATACTCCAAATAATTATGGATGGAGGATACACACCAACGGACGCGGATATTGAGGAAGCAGCGGACTTTATGAACCAACTTAGTTGGCCAACAAAAAGGAAGTATGTGACGGCTTTTAACGAGGTAAACGCGGCCGAGTACTGGGGTAATCGAATCGACCCTACGGACGTGGCTAACAAACTCAATAAATTTATTGATGCTTTTAAGGCCCGTTCTGGAGATTTTTTCCTAATGAATGGCGCCCTGAATGCCTCAGCCCGTACCGGAAAAGTCCTCACCAATCTTGGTGTCCAGACAGAATACCTAGGCGAGCCTGACTTCTTAGAACAAATGAACAATGCTGTTCCTGGGATTTTCAAAAAATTGGACGGTTGGGCGGTGCATACCTATCCCCAACCTGAATATCGCGGTAAACCCTTGGACACTACTATTTCCGGAGAGGCAGCTTGGGAAAAAGGACGTAACACCATGAGTTCCTATAAATGGGAGCAAAATATCTTAAGATCTAAGTTTGGCGTAGACTTACCGATCTTCATTACCGAGATGGGTTGGCCACACAAAGAAGGTACAAGCCCGCGATCTGGGTGGTATGACCAAAATACAGTTTCCGATTACTACAAAATTGTTTTCCGAGATTTGCTCTTGAAAGATAATAACGTTGTATCAGTCGCACCGTTTGGTATCAAAGTAACTGGACTCGACAATTTCAGCTTTGTGGGAAATGATGGCTATCGCTATCCCCAATTTGACGCCCTCAAATCACTCCCCAAAATAGCCGGCAACCCACCTAGATAGTTTACTTAGTTACTTTATAGATCTAGAATTAACCTATGAATAAAGATCAGCTCCAAGAAGCTTTTCGAGAGGTTTTATTTGATTTTTGGGAAAAGGTCATCGAGCCTGTTATGGTCACCAAGTCAGAACACGAGGAGATCAGATCCGACCTTACAGGTAGAATTGATCGAATAGATAAAAAGTTAGACGCTGAGGTTGCATATCGAGATCGGCTTGAAAAGAGAGTCAAGAAGATCGAAACAAAAGTCGGTGTTGAGTAAATTACTGAAGTGTTGCATTCTTGATTAGTTCTAGCCTTTTAACCTTGGTTCCCTCTAACTCAATTGCTAGTATATCTATTCTATAAAGCTCATGTTTATTCTTTGTCCTTGCGTTGTAGTAATCAATACACCTAGCCATTCTAGAGAGCTTTAGTTTAGTAATAATTTCCTCAGGTAATCCGTAATTAGTATTCGTGCGAGTTTTTACCTCAACAAAACATAGTGCGCCTTGGTCAAGCCCGATAATATCTATCTCGCCTGCGGGACATCGCCAGTTTTTCTCTAGGATCTGGTACCCTTCTTTGATCAGATACTCAACCGCTAATTTTTCTCCGAAAGAGCCTACGGTCTGATTAGTCATTATTAGTAATCCAACCTAGGTTAAAAGACGCCCGATGAATATTACAAAAACCATTTTTCCTGATCGCCTCCTGATGTCTCTTTGTGCCGTACCCTTTGTGTGAGTCAAAATAATACTCTGGGAATTTGGTAGACAGATCAACCATCATCTGATCACGAGCAACCTTAGCAATAATCGAAGCAGCAGCTATTGAACAAGATTTCTGATCACCTTTGATAATTGGTTTTTGGTTGGACTTTTTGAGATTTTTAATATAAAAAGCATCAATAAGATGAAAATCTGGTTTAGGATCTAGGTTTCTTATGGCCTGACGCATAGCCGATTGGGTGGCCTTACCAATACCATGCTTGTTAATAAAGTCCACACCGACGATACCAAGGCTAAAGCTAAGGGCTGTGTTTTTTATTTGACTGGAAAGATTTTCCCGGATACGCGGAGCAAGAAGTTTGGAATCATTTATCCCGTCTGGAACTTGGGTTTGAGGAGAAAAAACAACCGCACCTACCACCACAGGACCGGCCCACGCGCCTCGACCAACCTCATCAATCCCCACTACATACTGATAACCACTAGACCAAAGTTCTAATTCATAATCTAAGGTTGGGTAGGTCATGAATAGATTATACAGAATTTAGAAGTTTGAACATAGAACATAGGAAAAACCAACTATTCTAAGTTCTGGATTCCAAGTTCAATTATACTTTTTTAGCGAGTTTGCCAATCCGGTCACGAAGATAGTATAGCTTGGCGCGTCTAACACCTTGAGCTACTTTGACCACATCGATCTTTTTAATATTAGGCGAGGACACCGGCCAAATACGCTCAACACCTATCCCACCAGCGCCAATTTTTCGAACCGTAAAAGTCTGACTATTGCCAGCTCCTCTGATCGAGATAACTATTCCCTCATAGGCCTGGATACGCTCTTTATTACCTTCTTTGATGGATGAGGAAACCTTTATGACGTCACCTGGTTTAAAGTTTATGTTTTCCATGAAGAGAATTTTAACAGATCTTAATCAAAACGACAAGGCTAACATCGCCCAAAGAAGCATCACAGATATAACCAGGTATTCCAAAACTAGGCTGCTACTTAGGTTTTTCTCTTGGACGTGATGAGCGACGCCAAACAATAAGTATAAAACCGCCATTAGCACCACTAAGGCAAGTTTGGAAGTGAGATTGGCCATATCAGTCAGGACCATCAAGCTGGTTAGAAAAATAACAGTCAGTAAGACAAACTGAGTCAAGTGAGTGGCTACAAAAGCGATCATACAATCAACCCCTTATTAAGATATACAATCAGAAATACAATGAAGCCAAGCAGAATAGTGTGGAAAAATGGATGTCGAGCCCTGTGCTTAACCTGATTTTTGATAAGGATAAAGGAATCAAATAAGAAAAAGGCCATCAGGACCAAACTAAAACCTAGATATACTTTTTGAGTTAAGCCCAGAGTCTCGATAGGCAAACCTTGAACTTTCTTTTCAGGAGACAGGGAGGTAAAGAAGCTGGCCGTCCTAGGCTCTACCTCCGTTTGACTAACCTCAACATTACTGCTAAGAGGGGTACCAAACATCTGTACTATTAAAGTCGTGTCTTTCCCATCAAACTGACCATTCATCACCGCTACACCTGTCTCTTGATAGTTAGGACTTAGTAAGTTTTCCTTATGGCTGGGAGAAGCCATCCAAGCAGCGACCACAGCACCGGAGGTATAAAAGTCTCGAGCGAGATTCTCACCAGCGTATAGGTAGTGGTATTCCTCTTTCTGGAAAAAAAACCAAGGCATGACTCCTTCCGGCGAGGCGTGTGCCCAATAATTTTTGACAAACATGTCCTCAGCCTTGGCTTGGGCTACTTTATCCAAAGTAACGCTCTCTTTGACCACTTCTAAACCAGCTTTAACGCGCTCTTTATTGGTGAGATCAATGACTTCTTTGGTGTAAATATTTGTCGCAAAACCTAGGATCTTAGGTCGAGAGCTAAAAAAGACGCTGTTGATACTCCCAAAAGCGACCAAGAAAAGAAAAACTAGAATTAGAAAGGGGGTTCTCGTCGCATGAGGATGGTAGTTATTGTGTTTTCCTGGATAAAGTAAGTGTGCTAGCAGTTCCATATTAGTTATTAATTTCTCTACAACCTATAACCTAGTATATTTTAACCCTTCGACCAAGTGTCGTCTATATGTACCTCAACTTTGACGGGACATTTTTTCAAAAGCACTTCGGCAGCTCTGATCATTTGATACTCAACCATTTTCGCAACTTCTTCGGCTTGATCTTCACGAGCTTCGGTCACGATTTCGTCGTGAACCGTTGAGACAAGATAGGCGTCGTAACCATTTTTTACAATTTCATCATGAATAAAACAAAGGGCGTATTTAGTAATATCCGCACTCGTGCCTTGAATCGGCGTATTCTTACCTTGTCTTTCGATAGAACCAATTAATTTCAAATATTCAGGGTGATCTTTATCCGGCAATTGGTAAACGCGCTTTCGCCCACCGAGCGTCCGAGAATAACCAAGCTTCACCGCTTCTTTGCCCGTTCGATCCAACCATTTTTTTACACCCTGGTAGGTTTTGAAATAAATATCCAAAAGACTTCGAGCTTCTTCCACACTTGTCCCTATCTGAACAGCTAGGGAGGTAGGACCACGACCATACATAAGCCCAAAATTAATTGATTTGGCCTGGAAACGTTTGGTTTTGTCCACCTTGTCTATATCAATTCTAAACATCTGAGAAGCTGTCAAAGTATGAAGGTCAACATCTTTAATAAAGGCACCAAGAAACACGCTATCCTCACTCACTTCAGCCATAATTCGTAGTTCTATCTGAGAGTAATCCGCCGTAACCAGTTTGTAACCGGGGGGAGCTTTGAAACAACTTCGGAAACCAGAATCAGCCGGTATCTGTTGAAGGTTTGGATTGTTACAGGCAAAACGGCCTGTGTCAGCACCCATTTGCATAAAATCCGGGTGAACCCGACCTGTCTTTGGATTGATCTTTTCCAAAATAGACTCTCCAAATGACGTGATCATTTTTTCATACTGTCGATATTCCAAGAGTTTCTTGGCCAAAGGGTGATCGACTTTTTGAAGAGTCGCCTCAGATGTATTAGGAATATCTACACCCAGTTTCCTAAAGGCTTCCAGAAGCTGTAGCGGGCTATCTAGATTAATGGACGGCATATCATTACCAAATAAATCCATTGCGGTGAAGGAAGTGATCGCGGTTAGGTCTTTTTGGATATCATCCCGGATTTCATTTCGCTTTTCTTCAAGTTCTTTTATATGTACTCGCCATTTTTCCTGGTCTATAAGAAAACCCCGAAGCTCCATCTCGGCCACCACAGGGGCAACTTTGAACTCAAGCTTGGCTGTCTCGACAAGGCCTTCCTGCTGGAGTTTACGAAATTGTTTCTTGAAAATCTCCAATAAAAAGTGGACATCTCGAGCGGCATAATCCAATTGTTGGGTTGTAAATTTACCTCGCAAAGCAGCATTTTTGGGATCTGAAAACTCATCACGAATAGTTTTGTCTATTTTCACACCGATATATTTTTCAACCAAACTTTTTAGCGAAATTTCACGACTAATACCACAAGTAATTAGCCTCTCGGCTAGCATAGTATCGTACACTGAACCGAGTGTAATACCAGACTGAATTTTCAACACCTCGTAGTCAAATTTGACGTTTTGTAAAATTTTTAGCGGGCGTTCGCTTTCCAAAACAGCTTTGAGTGGACTCAAGTCAACTTTTTGGGTGTCTATAACAAACGATTTTTCCTCGGTGGCCAGTTGGAGTAAAAGGAGTTTGGTATTGAAAGGATCTAAACTAGTACCTTCTGTGTCTACTGAGACTGTTTGGGTCTTCGACAGAGCGTCTACTACCTCCCCTAAGTCTGATGTTTGAGTAATAAATTTGTAGTCAATGGCACTCTGT
>MHDB01000003.1:0-6745 GCA_001816835.1 Candidatus Woykebacteria bacterium RIFCSPLOWO2_01_FULL_43_14
GGCGTTGATTTCAAGCAAAGAGTCCTGGAAATAGTGGGTATGACCAAGGGTCCTGTCAGTATCGAGCTCACCAAAAAAAGTGTTGCTGATATGGTTGAGGAAGCTCAGACCTACCACTCCTGGAGTCCAGAACGTATTGCTATAAAAGTCGCGATGAGCGGTGATGGATTGGGCTTGGAAGTCATAAATCTCCTGCATCAAAAAGGTATTCGAATAAACGCCACTTGTATGATGAACTTTGCCCAAGGACTCCTTGCGGCCAAAGCCGGAGCAGATTACGTTTCCCTATTCTATAGACGAGCGATGGACTCGGGCTTGGATCCTGTTGAGGAAATCAGGAGACTTCGGTATTTCATAGACGATTCCAAGTTGCCCTCAGAAATAATTGCTGGCTCTATTCGTGAAGTCGGCGACGTATGCAATGCCCTGGCGGCTGGGGCGCATATTCCAACCATTCCCTATAAAATCTTCATCCAAATGCCTTTCCATCAAAAATCAGAAGATACTATTGCCGAATTTGATAAAAGCTGGCTAGAATTCCTGAAAAATAAGTAATCTCGGATGATCTTAGCCAGAGCACCATTAAGAATTTGTCTTGGCGGAGGAGGTACTGACCTCCCTTTTTATTGTTTAGAGCACACAGGTTACTTACTTACTTCAGCTATAGACAAGTATATCTACCTTTCGCTTAGCCCCTCCCTCTCAGGTAAAACGTCTCTTAGACATGAAGAAATAGAAGACGTCGCTTCAGTGGAGGACCTTAGTCACGGTATTGTTAGAGAGACCCTGAAATACTTTGGCGTCAAAGACGCTCTGAATATCACGATTAGCTCCTCAGTTCCTTCAGGCACAGGAATGGGTTCCTCTAGCACTCTCACTGTAGCACTAATAAAGGCCCTACTTCAGCACAAGAACCAGCAGCATAAATATGGAGCTTATGACATCGCCCAAACTGCATACCACATAGAACGGGTTATCCTCGGAGAAGAAGGCGGTAAACAAGATCAGTTTATTTCTTCATACGGCGGCATTATCGAAATGATTCTTGAAAAAGACGGCTCTGTGAAAATAAATACACTAAACTTGCCAAAGAAAACTCTCTCTAAGATGGAATCGAACCTTGCTCTCTTTTACCTTGGCTCCAGTCGTAAATCAAGTGACATCCAGGTGCAAGTTTCTAAAGAGGCTAAGATTAAGCACCTTCATGATATAAAAAGGCTAGGTCAAGAATTGAAAGATTCCCTGGTAAAAGGTCATGTGGACGATCTTGGTAATAACTGGCACGAGCACTGGTTAGCCAAAAAACAACTTACCAAGTCAATCAGTACTTCAGAAATTGATCACCATTATGATTTCGGACTAAAGAATGGCGCTTTAGGCGGGAAGCTAATTGGTGCCGGCGGCGGCGGATTTTTGATTTTCTACACCAAGGATAAAGAAAAACTTATTGCTTTAATGGAGAGGAAGGGTTTAAAATATCTTAAGTTCTCCTTCTCACCTGCCGGAGCTGAGATCTTTTACAAAGATTAGACCGGAGGTATTATGCAAAAAGAAGATTCTTCCCTGAAAGAAACACCTAAGCCACTTTTTAACCCCAATTACGCTGACGACTATCTCAAAAGTGTCGCTTGGGCTTGTTCCAAAGTCGATCAAGAAAAGATTGCCCAGATCATAGAAGTACTTTTTAGAGCCTGGCAGGAAAAGAAAAACATTTATTTGTTTGGGAATGGCGGTTCAGCCAGTATCGCGATGCACTTCACCACAGATCTAGGAAAAGGAACTTACAACGAGGGTAAGGATAGACTTAGAGTCTTTTGCTTAAGCGAGAACACGGATCTGATGACCGCTCTAACCAACGATAATGGCTGGGAAAACGTCTATATTGACCAGATTAAAGGCATGATCGGCAAAGGGGACGTGTTGATCGGCTACAGTGTACACGGGGGCAGCGGAAGTGATAAGGCCGGAGCTTGGTCTCAAAACATCCTCAAAGCCATTGACTACGCTAAAAAACAGGGGGCAATTACCGTTGGATTTTCTGGTTTTGAAGGCGGGGTCATGAAAACTTTGTGTGATCTTTGCTTGGTTATTCCTACATTTGTGACTGGACAAGTCCAGGACCTACAATTCGCGGTAATGCACATTATTTGTGACACTTTGAATGATCGAATAAAACATTCCGAATGAAAGCTTTTATACTTGCCGGAGGCCTCGGAACAAGACTTAGGCCGCTAACAAATGATCTACCCAAACCTATGGTCGAGGTTGATGGAAAACCTTTCATCTTCTACCAATTAAAACTTCTCTCTTCCCTTGGCATTAGGAAAATAGTCATCTCCACTGGTTATCTGGGAGAAAAAATATCTCAATACTTCGGGGATGGTTCTGATCTAGGAATAAGAATCTATTATTCTCACGAAAAAGAACCAATGGGTACAGGGGGAGCTCTTTATTTAGCGCGCCATTTGTTAGGTGAAAATTTTATTGTTTTAAATGGCGATGATTTACCAATAATTGACTGGAATGAACTCATAAAATCCACCAAAAATAATAATAATTTTTTAGCTATTTTCCACGCCCCCGGAAACGGCAATTTGGTAGTTAACCAAAGTGGACTCATAACTAAGTACCTCAGTAAGGATCGAACGAAAAATTCTGATTGGGCTCACGCTGGTCTTTCCTACCTCAATAGTGGCATCTTTGATCTGTTTGACACTAGTACCAGAAATCTCGAGGAAGAAATTTTCACCAAATTGGCGATGAGTAGTCAGTTGCGCTACTTCAAAGCAGATGATATAACCTTATCAATAGGGACATTTGAAACGCTGGAAAACACAAGGCAAAAATTACCTGGTTATATCGCTAAGTATCTAAAATGAGTACTAAGTTAAAGAAAATTTTTGTGGTTGTAACCACCTATAATGAAAAGGAAAATCTTCCCGCGCTGGTCCCCCAAATTTTAGATAAGGACAGCCGTCTCAAGGTAATCATAGTCGATGACAGCAGCCCTGACGGTACTGGTAAAATAGCGGATGATTTGGCCAAAATATTTAAAGATCGCATCATTGTCATACATCGTAAAGAACGTGGTGTTGGAACTGCGTTAAGAGAGGGGTTTAAAAAAGCTCTTGCTCTAGGAGCTGAGGCGGTAATTCAAATGGACGCTGATTTTTCACATAACCCCTTCTACCTTACCGAAATTATAAAGACCCTCGAGTCAGGTGCTAAGGTGGTGATCGGTTCCAGGTATTCCTCAGGAGGCGGGATCGCAAGTCGAAGTGTTGCAAGGAATATCATTTCCAAGATTGCCAATCTTTATAACCATATTATTCTAGGCCTCTGGGATGTGAGTGACACTGCTTCTGGGTATAAAGGCTACCAAAGAGAAGTTCTGGAAAAAATAAACCTTGGGTCTTTTGTTTCCACAGGTTACAGTGTAGGGGTAGAAAATCTTTACCGTATTGCAGCTAAAGGCTTTAAAATTACCGAAATCCCTATTTTGTTCAGTGATCGTAACGCGGGTAACTCCAAGATGGGTTTAAAGGAACTAGTAAAGTACATGATCACCGTACTAAAAATCCGCGCTAAATCATGAAAGACTCCGTAAACTACGAATTGATAGAGGGGACTTTCTACGATGACCAGACAGATCCCAAAAAAGTGGGTAAATTGCGTGCCTGGCATCACACCTCAAGATATACAAACCTCAACCAAACAATCAAAAAGTACTACCACAAAGGTGATGTGATAGTAGATCTGGCTTGCGGCAGCGGGGTATGGAATATAAACAAACTCCCGGTCATAGGCGTTGATATTAACGAGGAGCTTCTCAAGTTTGGAAAGTCTAAAGGGTTGCTAAGCGAGGCGCATGTTGGGGATATAGAAAAAATCCCCTTACCTTCTGAATTTGCCGATATAGTCGTAATGACTGAGATATTTGAGCATGTGAAGAACCTACCTAAAGTCAGAAATGAAACCCTTAGGATCCTTAAAAAAGGCGGTAAGCTAATCGCCACCGTACCATACGACTCTTTTCCTTCTCCCCACTACCCAATTTTTGTCGTGTATTGTTTGCTGCGTGGTTATCTGACCAATGACTCCTACTATAAAAAACTCTGTGGTCATATTAACCGCTTCTCCAAAGCTTCTTTTAGGAAAATGCTTGGCAAGGATGTTATAATACTGGAGCAATTCAGCGTGAATGGGTTACTGATATTTACAGTAGCCGAAAAACTCTAGGAGGAGAGACATGGCAAACATCTGGGACCATTATTCTTCGGCGCAAGACTTTGTGGGCTACAAAGGTCAACAAGTTGGCTTTTTGGATAGGGATGGAACCATTTGCCATGAGCAACCCATTTCTCGAGCGGGAGAGCAAGTAGCGCTAATCGAAGGCTCGGCCGAGGGAGTGGCATTGCTTAAACATCATGGGTATTATCTGATTGTAATTACCAATCAACCTCGTATTTCCAGAGGCGAGGCTGATGAGGGAAGGCTTCGGGAGATCAATGATGCACTTTCAGGACAAATCGAAACTCTGACAGGCGAGCGAATTGACCATTTTCTCTATTGCCCGCACGAGGACAATGCGTGTCCCTGGCGGAAACCAAACCCCGGAATGCTTCAATTTGCAGCACTTCGACTCGGCTTAGATATCACTCGAACCACCGTAGTAGGTGACAGTCATAAGGACATCCTTGCTGGTCAGGCGGTTGGCGCACGGACTATTCAGGTACTGACTCGCAACTTGGTTTCGGATGGTACACCTAAGCCGTGTCAACCGAATCATACAGCTCCAGATCTACTTGCAGCAGCTCATTTAATACTCAGGCTAGACCACATTTCAGTCTAACCACCAACTAACCACCAATTCAATCGGTGGTTTTCTTTTTCCTTCAGAGGGTTCGTGCTAGGGAACACCACACTTCGCGGGGAGCTTCGGGACGGTTGTGCTGATGACCATCCCCCTTCGCAGGTAGCTTCGGGAGGATTATGCTGATGCATAAAGAAAGCGCCTAAGAAAATCCTAGACGCTGAGTGCTAAATATCTCTCCTAACCAGTTAAAGGCGTACCTTTCGGTAACGGGGCGACAAACTCGGGCGGTGAGTCAAACACTAACTCCCACTTGTAGCCGTGAGCCACAAAGTAAGCCATGTTTGGGACATGGTACAAGACATTATCTGCCACCATGTAGATCTCTCCCGTAGGCATTCTCACCAGCTGACCATTTCTGAAAGGAATGGTGTTAACTAAACTCAGGTCGTTTACATCGTAACGAACTTTGCTCCAATCAACATTCATCTCCCCTAGCTCACCAAGAGTAAGCCGCCTTTTGGTCCCATTCTCCAAAATAAAGATGTGCCCACCCACTGAGATAAGATCTCCGTTATGAAGCACCGGAAGAGGTGTCGCCTCCGTATACGCCAGTTCTTGATTAGTTGCAGCCCTTAAGTTTTCCAGTTTGAATCCCAACGATTCAAAAGTCTCAGTGCTTGGTACCCATCTCTTGGTACCATTTTGCAAGACATACACCCTGCCACTACTAGGATCTAGGACATACTCGTTAAAGGGTTTCGATGGTACTACAGTGGGTGTAGGCACTGCCATGGGTGTGACCACCGAAACCGGAGCAGGGGTTGATGTGCTAGCAGGAGCCGAACTAGTCGACAACCCACTACTCTGCTCCTCAGAGGAGAAAGAACCACTTGATTGTGGGGCACTGACCGATACAGGTACACTGGTAGGCGCTGGGTTAGGAACAACCACAACAGCAATAGTAACGGTACTCAAAGGTGTGGCCGTAGGAACTAAGGTTGTGGTAGGTGTCAAAGTCAACGTCGGGGTCAAAGTAGCGCTTGGTGTAGACGTGGGAGTCGGAGTATTTGTTGGCGTGGAAGTGTTGGTAGGCGTTGAAGTCGGCGTAGACGTCGGTGTCGCGACCGCTCCACTGTTAGACGCCCCGTTAAAGTTGTTCCCCGAACCGATCACCACACTCGATCCTGATAAGTTATTCACGCCGTACCTACGAACAGTGAAAACATTATTTACCACATTTTGTAAGCCAACTACTCTGGCTATAACCCCATCATAAGCATTGGTAATGGTATTACCAGAAGCGGTCAGACAGGTACTACTGACGTTAAAAGCCGCAGTGTTATCTGGATCATCTCTGGTCATATCCGAAACAGTAGTGGTACTAATGGTACCGCAAGCGTTACTTTCCAAATCAAAGCCGTAGAAATAAGCATTGGTCAATGTGGAACTTGTAATAGTATAAGAACTCCCGCTTCTCATGGAAAGTTTGCCAACTCTCCGAATAGTCGAACTGCTAACAATCAGGGTTCCATAATTATCAAAACTATAGACTAAGTTGGGCGTCCCGGAGTTAGGTTCTAATTCAGAAGACTGGATGTTCAAGATGCCATTGTTGGTAATGCCAAACTGAGAAGTACTAAGAACTTTGAATTGGAGTTTCGCAGCGTTGCCAATAATCAACCCAGAACCACTATTAACAGTTATTCCACTTGTTAGGACAACAAAACCGTTGGTTGTCTTAAGAGTAACTGTAATGCTTCTGTTAGCGGTAAAACCACTATACTCAGCACCACCTGTAACAAGAATCTCGTCGTTATTGTTAGCTGAGTTGTAAGCGGTCTGAATAGACCCCCCACTCCCAACCACAACCGTATCAGCCCTTGCGACATTGTGCCAAAAAAGAGCGCCCCATAGAGCAAGAACTACAGC
>MHDB01000003.1:6868-23248 GCA_001816835.1 Candidatus Woykebacteria bacterium RIFCSPLOWO2_01_FULL_43_14
ACTTCCGATTTAGAGTGTAAACAGCCTCATAGCTAGTTCCAGAAACTTTTTTCCAAATACAGATCTTCTTCTTAAGACCCAGCTACTGGCAATCCCTAAAGCTCCTACACTCCCTACGCCAGCCAAGGCTTTTGCCCAAAGTGGTAAGGCGTTAAACGGTGCCACAATGTTGTTGGGGATTATTTCTAGACTCGGAAGCTTGTCTTGAGCCGATCTAACTTGATCGTCGTCAAAGGCAACTATTGGATTCTCATCGCTAATAGCAGGTAGAAGTGTTGGCGTCTCAGTTTGGGCACCCTCCACTGATCCAACTGCGAAGCTAGTGGTTGACTGAACAACTCGCTGACCAATCTTAGTTGAATCGCTACTAGCCGTGGCTTTAAGGGTAATCAGTGGGGACTGTACACCTGATCCAGGACCGAGTCTTAAGTCACTTATCGTAATCACACCACCCACAAAACTACCAGTGGTGTAGGAGGTATCGCTAAGAGAAGGGTTGGTGCTTACATTTAGGACAACCGTAGAATTATTACCAGTTTTAGCCGTGAGTATTACAGTACTTGTGAAGTCAGACTTAAGATTTTCCGCTTCATCTCGGGCTTGAATCACCACACTGAATCCAGTGTTAGCCGTGACAGTGGTACCAAAATCAGTTGAGGGTGTTGTGAAGGTAAAGTGGTGTAACGGCCCAGCTGTAACAGAGATACCAGTTTGAGATCCGGCAATGGAGGACGTAACCGTGTCAGTCACCGTGACACTTTGGGTTCCAACTGTTTTTAGAGTCACACTATTGCTAAGTGTCTTGACCCCAGCATCAGTTGTGGTAAAGGCGTAGTTACTTGGTAAGGTTGCCTGAGAATCACTTGAGGTAAAAGCGACTGTCCCCGTATAGTTGGTCGCGGTGTTACCCAAACTGTCCTTGGCAGTAACAGTCACACTGGCTGGCGTTCCTGACGCGACTGATGAGGAGATACCACTAACCACCAGATTAGTAGTCGAAGCTGGGGCAACCGTGATGCTCGAGGTAACTCCAGTTAAGGCACTTTGGGTAACTGTGATTGCCACTGCTTCCGCTTTTTTCAGATTCACACTAACTGTGGCACTCCCGCTACTAAAGGTAATGTTAGTAGCCGTTCCGAAGACCACGTTGGCACTAGTGTTATCAACCGCGGTTGGGCTATTTCCGCTAACGCTTGTCGGACCTGAGAAAACCAAACTCTTGGTGCCAGTATAGTTGTTAGTTCCAGCACTAACCGTGTTGCCCACTGAGTCTTTGGCCACGATAGTAACATTGAAGCTAGTCCCCGCTACTTGAGAAGTAGAAGCCGGAGTCACTGTAAGTGTAGTTGTAGCACCAGGGCTAACGGTAACTGATGGGGTTGAGCCGGAAATACTCGTTGAGGCTTCAGAAATATTGATAACTGGGGTTTCTGAAGGATTCACTAAGGTAAAGCCGCTAATAGTAACTGCACCGCTAGTGAAAGTCTGAGGTCCGTTAGCAGGCTTAACAGGGAAGGTACTCGCGCTACCCTGAGTCGCGTTCCAGCCTAGACTAAGAGTATGGCTCCCAGTGTAGTTAGTGGCTACGTTTGAGTAGGAGTCGTAAGCGGTCACAGTTACCGAGAAAGCAACTCCAGCTACTTCTGACTGAGTATTCTGGGTATTTACACCAAAGGTATTAGTAGTAGTCGCGCTCACAGTTACAGCTAGTGTTGAGGTAGTTGTGATGCTACTTTGAGTGGCAGCGATTACCGCTGATTCGACTTTGTAAAGCTTCATTGGGACGCTGCTAGCAACACCTGAACTGAAAGTCAGTGCTGTAGATGAACCAAAAGCCACATCGCTACTAACATTATTTGTCACCTTGGCAGTTGTGGTATCAGGTGCAGCATTGGCTCCCGAGAATACTAGGTTCTGCGAACCAGTGACAGCTGTTGCAGTATTGTTATATTGATCCCTGGCTGTAATTGTAATGTTTTGACTAGCCCCGGCTGTCTGAGTAGAAGAACCTGTGATAGCAAAGTTGGCAAGAGCACCTGAAGCCAAGGTAATATCTGTAGTACTATTCACAGTAGTAAAGCTAGTCGCACTGGCCTGAATATGAATAGTATCTGTCTTGGTATAACCTACGCCAGTGAAAGTAACAACACCATTAGTCGGCGTGCGAGTGGTCGTGCCAGTCAAAGCGCCATCAGCAGCCGTACTGTTGTTTGACCTTATAGGGTTAATCGAAACTGAGGTAGTGGCACTGGTGGCCACGTTACCGTAGGCATCACGTACCTCAACTACTGGTTGAGTGGAAAGAGAAGTATCTACAGTCGAGCCGCCAGTTGCGGAAGGTTGGGTTGTATAGGCCAGTACTGAGGCTGTGCCATGATTTACAGTATACGCAGTACTTACCACTGTTGTCGGGCCGGTTGCGCTTGCTGACAGTGTCGTAGTCGTCCCAGACGTTCGATTCTCAACCGTTGAGGTCCGGGTTCCGGCAGTCAAGGCAGTGGCCCCAGAGGGAGTTATTACCGCTGCCCCATCTGAGGAAGTAACAGTAGTCGAGACCGTACTCGAAGTGTCAGTGTTGTAGTAATCATCGACAGCTCTAATGGTAGCCGTAAAGCTAACCCCGGCAGTCTGGGCAGTCGGCGTACCAGTGATCGTAGCTGCACCAGGATTAATTGTTTGACCTGGCAACACCACTACAAGTTTTGTAACTGTTCCCGGATTCACCGTAATTGAGGTTTGGGTACCAGTAATAGAGCCACCTGTGGCGGTAACACTCTGCGTTCCAACTGTTTTTAATACCAAACCGGTGAAAGTCCTAGTACCACTGGATAGAGTATTGGCAGCAGGCAATGTCGCGTTAGCATCGGAAGAAGTAATAGTTACACTGCTGGCAAAGTTTGTGTCGGTGTTGGTGTAAGGATCGAGAGCTGTAACAACAACGCTTGAAGAGGCACCGGCGGTCTGAGGAGTAGTCACACCACTAACCGAAAGTGTTGTTGCCGCTGCTGGAGTAACTGTGGTGTTTCCAGAGGTTAAGGTAACTGCGCCATCAGTCACAGTGAAATTCCTAGTTCCCACTGTTTTGTAGGTCACACTTATAGTTTTAACCCCGCTATCACCGGAAAGATAAGTGTACGGGCTGGTTGGGCTAAAGACCACTTGAGTATCGTTAGAGGTAAGAACTACCGAACCAGTATAGTTAGTTTTGGTATTTTGATAAGTATCCTGGGCGGTGGCCACCGCGTTGAAAGCCACACCGGCCACACTACTGGCAGGTTGTCCAGTGATAGTGAAGGAGGCAAGCGTAGTCGGGGTTACCGCGACACTCAAAGTAGTAGTCGTTGTGACACCAGTTGCTGTGGCAGATATGACTGCTGACTCAGTTTTGTACAAAACCATGGCGACACTGCTGACAACACCTGAGGTAAATGTTACGCTAGTCGCCGAGCCAAAGTTTGTGCCTCCTACCGTCGGGACTGAACCGCTTGTAGCCGTGCTGGCTCCCGAGAAAGTCAAGGACTGAGCTCCGGTGTAACTCGTAGCAGTATTGTTGTAGGCATCCAGGGCAGTAATAGCGATATTTTGACTTGCCCCAGCAACTTGGGTTGATGATCCTGTAATACTAAACTGGCTAGCAGTCGTTGGGTTTACGCTAAAGGTATTCGAGGTAGCGGTAATACTATTGTTATCTGTCGCGGTAATTGTCCGAGCTGATTCCGCTTTCTTCAGCGTTACGCTAAAGGTATGCGTCCCCACGTCTCCGGTTGTGAAAGTGTAGGCTGTAGGAAGGACTGCGGCCGAGACACCCGATCCAGTCGAGTTAGTAGTGAGCGTTACTGTTGAAACATAGTCAATCCCCTCACCAGTACCTGTGGCAATATTGCCATACTGGTCTTTCGCAGTGACAACTACGTTAAAAGCACTTCCCGCAGTTTGCGGATCAGAGATTGTGTTAATCGCAAACTGGCTCGCTGCCGCATTACGCACAGTTATATTTTCCAGCTTACCTTCGGTTGTAAGGGTTCCAACGAGACGCACACGAACTGTGGTATTGCCGGTTTGGGTTAAAGTGACTCCATTGGTAAACGTGTGGGTACCATTATCATTACCAGAACCCGTCGTAAACGTGTAGTTAGCTGGTAGAACTGTCGTTCCAAAAGTGTCTGTGCTATTAGTATCAAAGGTAACTGTTCCCGTGAAATCCAACACTCGGTTAAGAAAGGCATCCAGTGCTTCAACTACTGGGGAGGTTTGGATACCGGCAACGTGGGGGTCAGTGATACCACTCACTACAAAACTGGCTACAGACGCGTTGCTCACAGCAATGGTTGTGCTTAAGGCACTGGTAAGACTGGTCGCCGTGGCGGAGAGTTTGATACTTTCCGCTTTGGTGTAGTCAATTCCAGCATAAGTCACCACACCGCTAGACGCCGTAACAGTCAGAGTTCCGTTGAGTGTTCCTCCACCAGCGGTTGTTCCATCAGACGAAAGCTTGGCCGCAATCGTTACTTGGGTGGCACTGTCGCCCGTTCTAACATTGCCATACGCATCTTGTACCTGTACTACTGGTTGGGTAGCAAGATCCACACCAGCGACCACAGTAGCTGAGGGTTGAGTTGAATACGCAAGTTTAGAGGCAGCTCCGACACTAACTGTTACCGCGAGAGCTGGATTTGAGCTAGTCGTTCCATCAGTCACTGAAATATTGGCGGTTTCAACTTTGTAAAGTTTCACAGCCGTTGCCGCGCTAGTTCCGTTCGTAAAGGTCACTACTGTAGTCGTACCAAAGTTTATGTCGGCACTGTTCTTATCTCGGGCAGTCGGGACATTAGCGTCCGGAGAATTATTAGCTCCTGAAAAGGTTAGGTTTTTATCTCCAGTATAGGAAGTAACGGTATTGTCATATGTATCTCGTGCCACGAAGGTAAGCGTCGCTGTCCCCCCGGTCGTAATGCTGTTCGTGTCAAACAGAGTACCGAACTTATAAATCGAAGCAGGATTTACCGTCACCGCTTGAGTAGCCGCGGTATAGCTTGCTGACGGATTTTCGTCAGCCGTGATTGTAACGGTACCTGCTGTATTATCTTTGTAATAGAAGTTTGCACTATTGGTACTATTTGAAATTGTGACTGAAGTCACTGTAGCACCAAACCCAGAAGTAGTAGAGAAGAGTTCTGTTGATGAAGTAGAGGATAAATCAACGGTAGTATCAACACCTACATTGCTTGGATTATCATACTGATCCTGTGTTTGAACTGTGTAGATAGCTGAAGCAGAACCAGCAGTTAGTGTTTGAGCTGTGGTCGTAAAGACAAGCTTAGTTATGGCCCCAGCGATGAAGACAGGACTTGCGGTTTGGGTAATAGTGAGAGTATCCGTCGTGTCAGTCGCGGTAACAACCTTTGTTTCGGCTTTAGTCGACTTGACTGTACCAGTAACTACCCCACTAGAATTAGTAGTTCCGATCGCTGTTGGACCATTTCCAGAAGTTGTTCCAATCGTGTTGCTAGTACCAGTAACACTAAGGCTCACAGCCTTACCAGAAACTGGGTTACTGTTAGCGTCAAACAAAGTCACTGTCACTGTGGAAGTGGCGGTATTGTCCGCAACTATATTGCTTGTCGCGCCGACTGTCGAAGTAGAAATACTAACCGGCCCAGCAATAAAGACTATGTCAGCTGTTTGAGTAACTGTCAGCGTATCGGTAGTATCTATGGCTGTGACTGTCTTAGTCTCAGCTTTGGTTGATTTGACCGTACCAGTGACAACACCACTAGAATCAGTCGTACCAATGGCAGTGGGACCGTTGCCCGAGGTTGTGCCAATCGTATTATTATTAAGCCCAGCAGTTATCTGAAGGCTGATTGCCTTTCCTGAAACTGCGTTACTATAAGAATCTTTTAGCGTCACTGTTACCGTAGAGGTTGCTGTGTTATCGGCAATAATATTGCTAGTGGCGCTCACAGTTGAGACAGAGACACTAACCGGCCCGGCAGTCAGGGTAAAACTAGAGGAAGTGGTTGGACCATCTATGCCCACATTAGTACTATCAGTAGTGGCAACAGAAACAGTGTAAGAACCAATTACCGTATGGTTAACAATCCCGGTCAGCTGAACCGACTTAGCCCCGGCTGCTGAGCTAGTACCTGCACTTCTGGTCAGTGTGACAACTTGTCCAGATACTGAAGGTGTCAAGGTGCCGTCAATCCCGCTAACTGTCCCAACCACCGCTGAGGCTACGTTAAAACTGGCTGGGAAAGTAATTACCACTTTACCATCCGTAGTAATTGGGTTGGCAGTGGTAAAAGCAACTGTATGAGAAGTGGTTTGGCCAACCTGAGCATTAGCCAAGGTATTGGAAATACTGGTTAAAGCAGCAGCAGCAACAACTGTCGTGTTTCCTGCAGCCCCTGTTTTGGTACCGTCTGTGGCATTAATTGTAATAGTTTGAGCTCGGCTATATGTTTGAGTACTTATCGTCACGGCCCCTGAACTGGTATCAGCTGAGGTCACACCCAAAACTCCTGTTAAACTGGTACCTGAAGCAGAAAGTGTAACTGTGGCACTCCCGGTTCGGGTGTTGTTGAACTGATCCTGAGGTGTCACTACAACACTGAAGTTCGAGCCCACTGTGCCTGTAGTTGGAGCGGTCAAACCATAGTGATCAAGAGCCCCTAGTACTTCGGTCAGTGTTCCAAAGTTCGTTCCAGCTGCTCCTTTGGTTACACCAGAAACGCTGGAGGTAGAAGTAGTGTCGAGATAAATGTTGCCAGTGGCCAGAGGCGTACCGGCACTAGGACGGACTTGTAATCCAGAGATACTAATAGCCGCTGCCCGAGTAGAGGAGCTAGCCGTTACGTCAAACGTAACACTAGCTGAAGTTGCAGTTACGGTTTGTGTTGTCGCGCCGTTTAACCTAAGCTCGGTATTAGAGGGTAAAACTGAAGCTGTAATCGAATTGGTGTTAAAGATAAATCCGGTGGGGGGTTTTATCACCAAAGTACCAGTACCTATTGAGCCTGTTCCATTTTCGGAAAAAGTCGGACCGGAAAGTGAAGTATAAGTCCCACCGGTAGTATCCGCTGAAATACTCGAACCACCTGTGGCTGGGTTGATAGTGGCTGTACCGCCTGCAAAGACAGTGGTATTACCTGCGGTACCGGTTTTTGAAGTGTCGTTAACTCCGACTGTGATAGTCTCAGCTGCGGAATATCTTTGATTGTTAACACTCACCGCGCCGCTAGAAGTATTGATCGTTGGAACTGAAAAGGTTCCAGCGCCAGTTGTGGTCACAGTAGTTGTTGCGGAACCAGCCCGGGTGTTGCTATTAAAATCTTTGGGTGTAACAGTCATGACAAAGTTGGTGTTAGTAAAAGCGGAGGTGGGGGCCGTTACAACATAAGAAGCTAACGCTCCGACAGTTTGCGTCAAAGTCCCAAAGTTAGTTGTCCCATGTGTGACGCCAATAATAGTGGCACCAGAACCTGTGGTAAGAAGATTACCGGTAGTTCCCGAAGTGGCGGTTGTTGGTTTCACCTTGACCCCAGAAAACGTAACAGTAGACGCAGTGTTAGTCGAGATTGAGTTCACGGTAATAGTAATAGTTGAAGAAGTTGGGGTAACTACTTGGGTTGACCCACCACCGCTTAAAGTAAGGTTACCTCCAGTAACAGTGGCTGTGACACTACTTGCAGTGGTGTCGAAAGCAAAGCCTGTAGGAGCATTTAAGATAACTGTGCCTGTTCCAATTCCGCCAACGCCAGCTTCCACAATAGCGGGACCAGTGAGAGTAGTATAGGAAGCGGGGTTGTTAAACGAATCTGAAGAAATCGCCGATCCGCCAGTTGCCGTGGTTACTCCAACAGCAGCTGCGCTAACTACAATCTCCTGGGTGGCTGCTAAAGTGGAGACCCTTGTGCCATCACTGGCTTTAACTTTTATAGTCTCAGCTTTGTTATAACTTTGGCTAGCCACAGTAACCGCGCCGCTTGAAGTGTTAACCGAGGTGGTGGACAGAGAACCTGTTCCTAACGCACTGCCGTCATAAGGTGTTTTTTCAACAGTCAGATTGACAGCAGCACTTCCGGTAGTCGAGTTTCCAAACTGATCTTTTGGCGTGACTACAAATGTCGAGAAAGCGCTTCCTGCGGTCGCTGTAGCTGGTTCAGTCACCGTGTAAGCAGTGACACTGCCAGCCACCTCAGTAAGAGTCCCCAGACTTGTGCCCCCTGAACCTTCTGTCAGACCACTAATAGTGGAAGTCGAACTAGTAGCAACGTAAATATTTCCTGAAGCTAAAGGAGTTCCGGCCGTGGGTCTAACCTTGAATCCGGAAAAAATCAAAGCCCCAGGATTGGCACTTGAGGCAGTAGAAACAGTAAACGTAGCTATCGAGGAAGTGGGGGTGACTGTTTGGCTAGTCGCACCGTTTACCCTAAGTTCGCTGGCTCCTGGCACAACATCCGCTGTTACGTTACTTGAGGTATCAAATTCAAAGCCAGTTGGAGAGGTAACAATTATAGTTCCAGTCCCGATATCTCCTACCACATCCTCGCTAATCGCTGGGCCGGACAAAGCAGTGTAAGAACCCCCTACTGTATCGGCTGAGATAGAAGTACCATTAGTGGCCACTGAAACACTAGCTGCAGCAAGGGCCTCAAAATTCAAACTAGGAGACAAGGATTGAAAAATAATAAGCAACGACAGAAAAATCGAAAGATGTCTTCTAATAACCCGATACTTCAACTTACCTCCAATGGCATGAAATTTTATACTCCATCAATCTTAAGCGTAACAAACGCAAGCTGTCAAAATATATTTCGAAGCTAGGAACATTTGTTTTGGTGGTACTAATAGCTTTTTTAATCTAACTGTTTGATTGTTTAGAAATGTTATAGAGAAGCCCCACCGCCCCCATGGCTACGACAAGAGAGGTTCCCCCATAAGAAATAAATGGCAGTGGCACGCCGGTGAGAGGAGTCAAAGCGGTCATAGAGGAAAGATTTATAAACGCCTGAGCAGCAATCCACACCGATATCCCCGAAGCCATCAAGAAACCAAAACTATCCTTGGCTCTTTTAGCTGTGAGAAAACAACGTAGTATTAGCAGCAAAAACAAAACCGTCAAAAAAGCCGCCCCAATGAAGCCAAGCTCCTCACCAATCACCGCGAAAATGGAGTCAGTGCTCACTTCCGGGATAAATCCGTACTTCTGCCGTGATTGACCCAACCCCAGTCCAAAGAAACCACCTGAACCCAAAGCTATGAGGATCTGATTTATGTGGTAGGAAGCACCTTGGGTATCAAGATTGGGATTGATAAAAGACAAGAACCGGGCCCTTCTAAAGTCCGAGGAAATAATAAAGAAGGCTCCTGCCAGAAGAGCCGAGGGAACCATCACAAAAAAGTGACTCATGGGGGCTCCAGCAACAAAATAGAGACTCAGGGCAATAGTTCCCAGAATAATGGTCGTTCCCATGTCCCGTTGCAATAAAACAATTCCTAGGATTAGCCCAGAGACAAAAACGAAATTAGTGAGCTGGATTTTCTTAGTCAAAACCGTAGACAAATAGAGAATGAGCGCCATCTTCGTAATCTCAGCGGGTTGGAGGGAGGCAAAACCAAGGTTCAACCACCGATGAGCACCGTAGGTCTTTACCCCTAAACCTGGTATAAAAACAGCTAACAGTAGCAAAACTGAGCCAATTAGTGCCAAAAGTGAGAACTTTTGCCAATAATGATAGTCGATCCTGGAAGTTATGGCAAAAACTACCCCGCCAATAATACTCCAGAGTAGCTGATTTTTCAGAAAGTAATACTTGTCTCCAAAATCCCGCTGAGCAGTGACAATACTGGCGTTGTAAACCATCACCACACCGAATATCACCAAGGCAAGAGTCAGAAATATCAAAGAATAATCAGCACTGTGAGTTTTAAATGAGCTTTTTCTTATGAGCCGGCTTTGAATGTTTGTAAATTGCATGAATCACTGTGACGTTAAGGCGACAAATAGACCTAAATAAGCAAATACTGCCCCTGCCAGCCAGAACCTCATAGTGACCTTAGTTTCATCCCAACCTTTAGCTTCAAAATGATGGTGTATTGGCGCTGCCAAAAAAATCTTTTTGCCAAAGAAGGTCTTAGAAAGTATCTGGGTGAGGGAGGAAATCCCCTCAATGACAAACACACCTCCTAAGACAATCAGAGGTATCGACTGATTGGTCATTAGAGCTATTACCGCGATCATTGCGCCCAGGGACAACGCCCCAGTATCCCCTAGCCAGACACGAGCAGGGAAAATGTTAAAGTAAAGGAAAGCTAACAGCGAACCCAACATTACCGCAATAAATAAATTGATATCTGTTAAACCCGACAAAGATGCTAGATACCATAAAGCACTGAGGATAATAATTGTTAAGCCCGTCACTAATCCATCCAGACCATCAGTAATATTCACCGCGTTTGTTGTCGCGACAATAACCAAGGCTGCATAGCCAATATAATAAGGACCCAGGTTGAAGTAGCCAATAAAGGGAACATGAATCGTTGACATTCCCATTCGATTGTAAAGCAGCCAACCGATTACCAAAGCCAAGGACCACTGAAGTAAAAACTTATACCTAATTCTAAGCCCATACGTACCTTTTTTCTTACCCACAAACTTGTGAAAGTCATCGTACAAACCAAGCAAACCAAAAGTAATTAAGGTTGCATAGAGTATTCTGGCAGTCCAATTTAACTCAAACTTGGTAACCTGATAAAAAATAGCCGAAAGAAGTATGGTAACGCCAATAATGAGTAGCCCTCCAGCGTTGGGAGTTCCTACTTTCCAAGAATGGAGCCTGTTTACAACACTAGTCGCCTCCCCCATAAAGTCGACCTGTTTTTCTTTTTGCCTCTGAAATTTTAGTTTGTATAAAACATCTATAAACGGGATAGCTGCAAGGAGTGTAGTTACGAACGAGAAAAGTAAAATACCTAAGAGTTTCTCCATAAAATTATTCTAGCATTTGGGTAACTAAAAGGAAACTAAGTGTATATTTCGTAACGATGGGACGCAATTTCGTCAGGATCGACTTTTTTACCTTGCATTATTAAGGGAATTCTTTCTAAATGTTTCAGCAAGGAACCTTTTAGATAGACCAGGTCATCTTTCTGAATAATGTCTTTTAAGACCTTTGCCGCTTCAAAAACATCTTCAGTATAGATTACTTTTTTCTCTGGAAGTTTTTTCCTAGCCTCGGTAACTATATGTTTAGTCAGGGGCCCTACCGTCACAACATAGCTAGGGTTAACCTCGACTACCTTCTTTCCCACCTCTCGATGTCCTGTTTCTTCGTAGTCACCTAGCTCACCCATTTGACCAAGAACCAGGATCTTTCTCTTGGCAGATAAAGCCTGTAATGTGTCCAAACCGGCAATAGCTGAAGCAGGATTAGCCCTGCGAGCATCATTGATAAGGACTGATCCATTGGGACCTTTTTCAACACTCATCCGTCCCGGTAAGACATCTAGTTGCTCCAACCCTTTGGAAATCTGGGGCAAGGTTAAACCTTGACTAATCCCAACCGCCGCGGCCGCGGTCGCGGTAGAAGCATGCATCAAACCAAGCAACTTGAGCGTCACTTCCACACTTTCGAAACGGTGGTGGAGAATTAGGTGGGTTCCTGAAATGCTCACAGTCGGATTTTCAAACCACACCTGACAATTTTCCTTATTAGAACCGTAAAACCAAACGTTTGCTTTAAGCTCGTGCGCCATTTTACGGCTCATAAGATCATCGTAGTTAACTATCGCTAACCCATTCTCTGGTAGTGCCTTAAGCAGCTTACTTTTTTCGCTGATAATATTTTCAATCGATCCCAAATGTTCCTCGTCTGAGTGAACAGGACTAATCCCCGTAAGAACGGCAATCTGAGGCTTAACGACTTCTAGATACTGATCCATTTCACCAAGATGGTCAATCCCTAATTCAAAAACAATATATTTATGATCTCTAAGCTTCAAAGCAGTGATAGGAACATTGAAAACCGTATCCAGATTCAAATCAGTCTGCAAGGTTTTAAATTTCTGAGATAGGACTGCTGCTATTGCTGATGCCGTGGCGGTCTTGCCGTAACTTCCTGTAACGCCAAGTATCTTTACTTCAGGATGAATACTTAGCCACCTCCGGGCCAAACTACGGCGTGTTTGATGGTAAAGATGTTTAATTATTTTCATACTTTGTAAATCTTCGCCCCTAGTTCCCTGAGTTTGTATTCAAGATTTTCGTACCCTCTCTCAATATGCTCGATGTTACTAAGTTCCGTCTTACCTCGGGCAATAAGAGCAGCTAAAACCAAGGTAGCGCCAGCTCTGATATCAGACACCTCCGCATTTATGGGACCGAGTAGGGATGGTCCTGTGATTTTGGCTGCGTGGAGATAAGGATCTTTTTTTAGAGTGTTAAACTCGTAAAAAGTCTCTGGCTCCTTTATTTTAGGGTTATGCAATTCTATTTGAGCCCCCATTGCTGCTAAATTGGCGACATACGCAAATCTATTCTCAAATACTCTCTCTATAACCTCACTGGTGCCTTCAGCTTGAGTCATAAGAGTTACCCAAAGGGATTGCCAATCAGTCATAAACCCAGGATGAATCTCGGTTTCAACGTAAGTTGCTCTCAAAGGTCCTTTGGTAAAAAATCTTACCCCATTTGATTTTACTTCAACCCCACCGTTAGCCTCGGTAACTTTTTGGATAAAAGCCTTTAAATCTTCTTCCCGGGCGTCTGTAATAAAAATGTCGCCTTTTGTCCCCAAAGCCATACAACCATAGGTGACCGCCTCATTTCTATCAGGCATAACCGTATGCTCAGCTCCATGGAGCTCCGATACGCCTTCAATCTCAATTGTCCTCTTTTTGGTACGACTTACTTTCGCTCCCATTGAGTTTAGAAGTTTTATTAGGTCATCTACTTCAGGTTCAGCCGCAGCGTTCTCAAGGACTGTTTTCCCATTAGCAAGGACAGCGCACATTACTAGAGTTTCTGTACCAGTGTGTGTACTTTTTGAAAATCGGTAGTGAGTACCCTTTAGTTTGCGAGCGCTCACGACAAAATATTCCCCCACTTCCTCAATTTTGGCTCCCATCGCCATCAAGCCGTCGATATGTCTATCAATAGGCCGATCCCCAATCCTATCCCCTCCTGGTCTAGGAAACGCGGCTTTCTTAAATCTGTGCAGCAAGGGACCAACCAACATTGACGAAACTCTTGCTGATGACCCGTACTTCGGGTCTATTTCAAAACTTCTTAATCCTTTACCGCTTAGAGTAACCCTCTGGCTATTGCCCACCTTTACCTGACCACCGAGATCGGTGATTATTTCCTTAAGTACGCCCACATCCCTAACCGAAGGAGTATTAGAAATATTTACCACTTCATCAGTCATAAGACTCGCAATCATCTGTTTGAAACCAGCATTCTTGGCTCCAGATAATTTTACTTTTCCTATAAGCGGCGCTCCGCCCTGAATAATATATTTAGACATTCCAATCTCCTAGATAAATAACCTCTTCTTTTAAGTCAACCCCATGTTTTGACTTCACTTTGGAGCGCATCAGCTCTATTAACTGCTTGACTTCATTCGCGGTAGCGTTACCTGTATTAAGTATGAAATTGGCATGTTTTTCAGATATTTTTGCCCCACCTACCCGTTTACCCTTTAGCCCACACTCGTCTATCAACCTCCCGGCAAAGTCTCCTTCAGGGTTACGAAAAGTAGACCCTACACTTGGACCTGCTGGCTGGTTGATCTTGTACAAAAGTATGTTTTTGACATTTTCTTCAATAACACTACGATCCACTTTTTTCAAATGCAGAAGCGCCGAAAGAATTATTTCCTGAGTTTGTTGAAATCTGGAACTCCGATAGGCAAACTCACACTCTTTATGCATAATTTTCTTTATTTCATTACTGCCGTTCAGAACCTCCACACTGGCAACTAGGTCTCCAAAGAATTGTTTCTCTCGAGTATGACCAGCGTTCATGTAAATTGCCCCACCCACCGTACCAGGAACTTTAATCATTCGCTCCATTCCGGAGTACCCCATATCCGAAGTCTCTCTTATTAAAACAGGCATTGGCACTCCTGATTCAACTTCGAAATAATCATTAGCTAAAAATCTTATCTTGTGAGCTTTATTAACAATTAAAAGTCCTCTAATACCTTTGTCTGAAACTAAAACATTTGCGCCTAGACCCAGGATGGTAAATGGGATCTCAAGCTCACGGGCGGTTTTTACCGCCAAAACCAGATCTTCTTTGCTACGAGCTTCATAGAGAAAATCGGCTAGCCCTCCAACTTTCATGTAAGTATAGTCTTTGATGGATTCGTCAAATTTAACTCGGTTAAAACCAAGTGTTTGGACTAGCTTTTGCATATCATCCATTCAATAGTTCCTTTGTGACACGGTTTACATCTCCCGCACCCATAATCACTACCACATCATCTTTACCGACATTCTTTTTCAAGTATTGGGTGACTTCATCTAAGCTACGTATATATTTTACGCTATCACTACTAGTTTCGGTTACTAAATCCTTACTGGAAACTATTCCTGGATCTTTTTCTCTGGCTGCATAAATATCAGTGACAATTAGTTCATCAATTAGATTTTGTTTAAACACTTTGACAAAATCGTCAAACAAATATTTGGTTCGGGTATACATATGTGGTTGGAAAACACCCCAAATCTTTTTATCGGGAAAAACTTGTTTGGCGGTTTTTAGAGTTTCTCTTATTGCCGTGGGATGATGAGCATAATCATCTACTATTGTTATGCCAGCAGAGTTCTGCATTATCTCGAATCTTCGTTTTAAACCTGAGAAGCTTTCAAGAACTTTATTTGCAACGTTAGTATCCTCCGTAGTGGCAGGTACTAAGCTAAAAATGACACTCAAAGCACATAAAGCGTTAATAGCGTTATGCCCACCATGTAGATTTGAAACAAATAATCGAAGGCTTTTTCCTTCTTTAAACTTTATTCCTTCTTCGTCACTAACAATCTTCTCAAGGTAAAAACTCGCACTCGCGTCTTTACTTGAATACCAAATGACATTTTCCTCATTAATCCTATCAGCTAGTTGGGCGGAAAGTTCGTTATCCTTGTTTAAGATCACTTTCGGATTTTTCTTGGCAACAAACTTACTAAAACTGTCCATCAAATCATGTAGATTTTGGAAGTACTCTGGATGGTCCATTTCAATATTAGTTATTCCGATTAAATCTGATGAATAATTTAAGAAGTTGTCATTAAACTCATCCGCCTCGATAACAAAGTATTTGCTTCGCCCAAATCGATAGTTGGTGCCCCATTTAGGAACTATTGCTCCAATCCCTACTGTTGGATCTAGTCCTAGCTCTTCCATAATTAAACCAACTATTGCGGTGGTTGTACCTTTTCCATGAGTCCCAGCAATCGCAATCACGAACTTATCTTTGAGCAAATACTGACCAACAAACTCTTGCCACGTAAGTACTGTGATACTCTTTTCTTTTGCTTCAACTAGCTCAGCGTGATTGGGATTAAATTTCTTGATAGCTGGAGAAATAACAATTAAATCTATACCTTCCAGGTGATTTTTATCTTCGGAGTTTGAAACATTGATATTCAGATCATCGAGTTCTTTTTTGAACTCTGATGTTGACGCATGATCACACCCACTTACTTGATAACCTTGGAGTTTGGCAAGGCTTGCAGCAAAGGAAATACCACTACCCAAAATACCAATAAAATGTATCTTCTTAATTTCTTCATTTATCATCTATTTATTTTAGGGCCTTGAGAACCGCATCCTTATCATTCCACTCAAGCTCTTTGCCCTGGATAGACATACTTTTCTCATGGCCTTTACCTAGAATTAAAACTAGATCTTTAGCTTTAGCCTTAGATATCGCAAACTTTATAGCCTGCGCTCTATCCTCAATCATCCAGAAAGTTTTATTTAGCGTACCCCCGCCCATTACGACCCCTTTAGCAATATCAGTTAGTATCTTGTTTGGGTCTTCCCATCTAGGGTCTTCGTTAGTTAGTATGACATAATCGGCAAGTTTGGCGGCAATCTTTCCCATCAGAGGTCTTTTTCCGGTGTCTCTTTCAGAGGCGGCCCCGAAAACGACGTATACCTTTCCCTTGGAGATTTTTCTCATTGTCTGGAGAGCTTTTTCAACTGCGTTGGGGGTGTGGGCAAAATCAATAATCACTTCAAAACCACCTCTATTGCTAACCCTTTCCATTCGCCCAGGCACACTTCGAAAAGTCTTCAAACCTTGGACAATCAAGTCGTCCGAAACATTTAAAACTTTACACACAGATATAGCCGCCAAAATATTGGAGATA
>MHDB01000004.1:0-2750 GCA_001816835.1 Candidatus Woykebacteria bacterium RIFCSPLOWO2_01_FULL_43_14
TTACTTCACCCTCAGTAACCCTAGCACCCACTACTGTTCCCGAGCTTGTGTCAAACAAAGCCAAAATTGAAGCTTTGCCCTTGATTTCAGGTTCAGCCTCTTTTTTGGTTAGGACGTCTATTCCCTCTTTTAGCTCGTCCAAAAGCTCGTAAATAACACTGTAAGTCCTAATTAGAACTTTTTCTCGCTCCGCAATTTTGGCCGCCGATGGGAGTGGTTTAACATTAAAACCTATGATTAAAGCCTTCGTTGATTGGGCAAGATAGATGTCTGATTCAGTAATATCCCCAGTCTCTTTAAGAATAAATTTTACCTCAGAATCTGGGGTTTGGAGTTCTTGAATTGAACGAACAATTGCTTCCAGCGACCCAGCTACATCTGCCTTGATGACAAGACGGAATTCTTTTTTGCTATTATCGGCAAAATCAAAACCAATGTTTTTGGTTTCCTTGGCTTCAATGGGAGCTACATCAACACTTCCAGATAACTCTACCTTTTCCCCAACCTGAGGTACCTCCTTGAGGCCCATTACCTCAACCGGGGTAGAAACAACTACTTGATTGGTTGTTTTACCATCAAACAGCTTTAGCGAGCGGACTTTACCACGGGTGTTACCTGCGGTAATTTGGTCACCCACCTTCAAAACGCCAGATTTAACCAGTATTGTCGCTACAGGACCACGAAATCGGTCTAATTTCGATTCAATGACTACACCAACGAACTCTTTCTTAGAACTGACTTTCAGCTCGTTTACCTGGCACACAAGGATAACCATATCCAACAAGTCGTCCAAGCCTTGTTTGGTTTTGGCCGAGACTGCCACGACAGGAACGTTCCCACCGTATTCTTCAACCAAAACATCGTTTTCAGCCAGTTGCTGTTTAATTCTATTTATGTCCGCTCCAGGTAAGTCTATCTTGTTGGCTGCAATGATAAATGGTACCCCAGAGGCCTTTATGT
The DNA here is from genome assembly GCA_001816835.1 of Candidatus Woykebacteria bacterium RIFCSPLOWO2_01_FULL_43_14. Classification (GTDB taxonomy): domain Bacteria; phylum Patescibacteriota; class Microgenomatia; order Woykebacterales; family 2-01-FULL-43-14; genus 2-01-FULL-43-14. The sequence goes on from MHDB01000004.1 coordinate 961, forward strand.
GGCTCAGAGACTCTTTGGTTTGAGGCATCACACCATCATCAGCCGCGATCACCAAAATAACCAAATCAGTTACCTGGGCCCCTCGAGCCCGCATTTGTGAAAAAGCAGCGTGTCCTGGGGTGTCGATAAAAGTAATTTTTTGGTTCTTGAAATCTATCTGATAAGCACCTATATGCTGGGTAATACCACCGTGTTCTTTTTCCGCCACTCGGCTATTCCGAATAGCATCAAGCAAACTGGTCTTACCATGGTCTACGTGACCCATAATGGCTACCACAGGCGGTCTCGTCAATAAATTTTGCTTAACTTCTACTTTTTCTGTCATATACAAATTACCAGACTCCTGCTACTCAGGGCTTGCCGATTTTTTCTTAGCTACTTTTTTAACCGTCTTGGTAGTCTTCTTAGCGGTTTTAGCTATTTTTGGTTTGGTAGTTTTGGTTTTTTTGGCTGGCTTTATGTCACCACTAAGGATTTCTCGGGCTTCTTTGGCTTCTTCTGATTCATTGCTACCACCTAAGTTTGCCCCTTTAATGTCGATTTTCCAGCCAGTCAGCTTGGCCGCTAACCGCACATTTTGGCCTTCTTTACCAATCGCCAAACTAAGCTGATCCTCAGGAACTTCCACAAAAGCTATTTTATTAGGAATATCAGATTTGACACCAGACACTTTAGCAGGGGATAGGGCTGAGGCCACAAACTTAATGGGGTCTTCATTCCAGGCAATCAAATCAATTTTCTCTTGCCCCAACTCAGCAATTACAGCCTGAACCCGAACCCCTTTTTGACCTACACAACTACCTACTGGGTCTACTCCGGCTTGTTTTGAGGAAACGGCTACTTTAGTCCGAGTACCTGCCTCCCGAGCAACAGCTTTAATTTCGACTACTCCAGACCCTATTTCAGGAACTTCTAGTTTAAACAGGCCTTCCACAAGACCTTTATGGGACCGAGAAACAACAATTTCATGTCCTCTGACTGATTCTTTTATGCCCGCGATATAAAAACGGAGGCGTTGGTTGAGGCGATAGTGCTCACCAGGAATTTGCTCGTGCGGAGGCATAACGCCTTCGGCTTTCCCAAGGTCAATGATGATGTTTGGCCCTTCAAATCTTTGGACCATACCATTGATAATCGTGCCTACTCTTTTCTCAAATTCTCCTAGAATGACTCCTTTTTCGGCTTCTCGGATACGTTGAAGTAACACCTGCTTAGCAGTTTGCGCAGCAATCCGACCAAATCCGTCTGGAGTCACGTCTTTACCATCCTTAAAGACCCTCGCCCCACCCTGCTCTGGGTCCAACTCAACTTCAATTTCTTCTGTTTCACCACCAAAGTCTTTCCGATAAGCTGCTTTGATTGACTCAGTAATGATTTTTAATACCTCAGTCGTGTCCAAACCACGCTCGGCAGCCGCTTGGTTTAGGGCAGCAGCAAATTCTGTTCTAAGAGCCACATTAACCTCCTATTTTGGTAAAATTAATGGCGGGTTTTACCCCACCATTAACTACAATTCATCCAAATTATAATACTGAGTATATAGAAAACTAGTCTCTAAGTCAAATCAGCTACTGGCTTACTGGAGCTGGTTCGCTACCACCTGGCTGTGGTAACTCACCCTCACCAGGAACAGGCATCGCTGGCTGACCCATTGGCGCTGGTGTTGGGTTTGACATAGGATCGCTAGCTGGAACTGGGTTAGGAGTTGAGCTAGGCATTGGGTTTGGATTAGTTTCTGGGGTTGGTTGACCTTCGGTTTGCATAAGAACCTCCTTAAGGCTAAAATTTAT
>MHDB01000004.1:2775-6563 GCA_001816835.1 Candidatus Woykebacteria bacterium RIFCSPLOWO2_01_FULL_43_14
ATAGTGTGCTATAATTTAAGCTGCACTTAGGTTGGAAATGACCTGTCTAGAAGAAAGGGAGGTGAATGTACTCTAGACAGATCAATGACAATCTTAAGCGTCTCCGAATACAGCTGAGGGTAAGGGACCTAAGGCTGCAGGCTGCGGAAGCGGTATGTCTTTCCGAAGGCCACCAATGGGTAGGAACCCCGGTGGAAATGTTCGGGGTCTATACCGTCGCTGTGTCTTGCAAAAGATGCGGCATCTCCGAAGGCGGCATCCGTATAGGCGAAATGGACTAGGACAGGAGTCGAAAGACTTGAAGGGAAAAAACCTTCTTCACCTGTCGTTGCTCTTAGGTAGCATTGGGGATACTAGCAATATCCTGCACCACCACCCTCCGCATGAAGCTAGGGGTGACCAGGGCGAATACAATGTTTATGAGATCAGGACTGCATTGGACAAAGACGTACCAATGACCTGTATCTCCCCAGGGATGAGTTGATCTCCGCTAACTAGCGCGATCGATCCTCGCCCCTGGTTCCCTCTAAGTTTATTACTGTGAAGTAGTAAGCTTAGTAAGGAACCTGACAGCCTTCTACCTGCTAAACATGGGCACGAACAATCGTACCTAAATTTGGCAGGTAGAAAGGGCAAACCTATGTCGGAGATATACCAGGGAATGGCAGTCGTGTTAGGTGGCTACCTATTGGCTACCTTTTTGCAGAAGGTAGTCTACCCACACACCCTCAAGCCCGGGCAGGACTTCAAGAAGGCTTTTGGGGTCGGACCGTTCAACAAGAACTACAGCGTTGATAGCGCTGTGGAAACTACGCTTCAAAGGTTGCGCGTTTGGGAGAGTTATCTCAAACAGAAGATCAACGAGACAACTTTTGAGGTTAGGTTGGAGAGTAAGGACCCCAAAACCCAAGGGCGCGTCACTCGAGCCTATATCATTCAAGAGCGGCTAGGTGACGTCAGCCGTGACGCATCTTCAGAGCGTGCGTCTTTAGTCAGCCTCGCTCTCCGGTTTGGGTTCGGCATAACTCGAGAGGATGGCTCGAATCCGATCGCGGACGCCGGCTACTCGCGAGAGATCACCTCTCAACAACGTGAGTTGTGGAAGGAGAGACGCCCTCGGCCAAGTGCTGTGTTGGTTTAGTCACGGAGCGAGTTGTTGTGCAATATCTGCCAGCACAACGGCCGCTCCTAAACCTAAATAAATTACTTTTCTTCGAGCAATCATGTAGTTTCTTTAGGAAGTGAAATAATCAACTCGAACAAATCAAGGATTGTTTTACTTAAAGCACAACGAACATCTTTAGAGTGTAAATGAGGTGCTTCTATCTAGCATTTCTTTGGCACTCTAAAGAAACGAGGAAATATGAAAGTAACACTTCGCCGAGTCCTGCTTTTCGCGGCAGCACTACTGGCTGTGAAGCCGGTGGCGGATTTTTCAGCTGCTCTGCCCGATCTGGCATTCTTGGTGATGACTTTGGGCATCGCCCTTGCCGTTACCATCGCTTTGTTCACGCTAAACGGTGTCCGTCGGATCGAAATCCCTCATCCGGCAAGTTGGTTCGACCGCATAAGGAGGCGGTAGCAAGTAAAATCCTTTCTCAACCACGCTCACGGTGACAACGGTCACCCGAGTGAGAGGCATCCCACAAAGCTTTACGCGAAGTGGGATTGGTTGAACTATAGAACCCTCGGGTCCTATGGTCGCCTCGCTCTAAAGGTAGTAAAATACTTGCTACTTTTAGAGGCCACTCAAAAACTTGAGTGGTGTACATTGAAAATTTGCTTGGTAGCATAAGGCATTTCAAGGTGACACCTTGAAGGTCTTGTGCTGCCAGGCAAAACGAGACATTGGTCGAAACGGAAGCATTGTGCTTCACAACGGACCAGTGATCTAAAGCGGCTCTGCGCAGCAGGAGAAAACAATGTCTGACTACGATAAGATCCAAATGGCGGTGGCACTCGCCTATACCCTCTTGGGATTTGCCCTCGGGGTGTCGAGCGTGGGCATCTACCTAACCCTCCGGCTACGCCAGCTGGGCTATTACTCGTGGGAGGAGGTCGAAACTCTGTTCCACAAATTCGTCCGTAGTGATGTCGTGGCTCAAGTGTGCCATCGGCGCCAGGATGGTGTCCCAAAGGCTGGACAGGACTGGTGGGACCTTTACTGGTTCCTCAAAATGGCGGCTCATTTTCTCCCAACGCAGCGCCGCCGGAATGTGCAGGACCACCTCGAGTCAGTGCTGAACCATTATGGTCTCCCAATGTCCTTTCTGGACGATGGTGAGTACAGACGGGCCAACGACCACGCGGAGGATGGTAAGCCCTGGCCCATGGCTAAGCCAAACTATGTACCGCGTCACCTGCATAAGCAGCGTTAAGGAGTCACAAATAGCCTTGTGCGAAGTGTGACTGCTGCAAGCCTGGACTCTCTACACAAAGGAGAGAATGAGAGTCCAGGCGTCCTTACCCTAGAGCTAATAAAAAATTGTTATTTGTAGGGGATACTTAAAGAAGTTTAAGTATCTATATAGACTTATAGTACTTGACACTGGGTCTTAATTGTGCTATAATTATATACATTAACTGGGTGGTATAACCTGTCTACGGACGCGCTTTGTTTAGGTAGGGACAAGGCAAATCTGTAGGCAGATTATTCTACCCAGTTTTCATGTTATGTGGCTAAAAGGGGACGTTTCCCCTTTTAGTATTTTCCCCTCTTTGGGCTATCTCCTACTAAAGGTCTCCCCACGAAACAAATACAACCTTAACGTCATGCAAGGCCATCTGAAACCAGCAGAAACACCTCACTATTCAAGATTCGTTATTCATAATTCAAATTAATCAGGATTCGAACTGTTTGAGGAGGTCTTTTTGTTTTGTCGATAAATGTCTAGGGATTTCGACTTTTAGCGTCACTACTTGATCACCACGTCCATACCCATTGACTGAAGGGACACCCTTACCTTTTAGCCGAATTTGCTCACCCGGCTGGCTCCCTGGAGGAATATTTATCTTTTCCCCTCCGTCAACCGTCTCTACGCTCAACTCATCACCAAGGCTGGCCTGGACAAAATTTATCTTTAGTTCGGAATGTATCTCCTGACCAATCCTTCTGAATTCCTTGCTTCCGAGCACCCGAATGGTAAGATAAATGTCTCCATAACCCCCTCCATTCGGTCCCGCATTGCCAATCCCCTGATAACGAATCACACTTCCGTCATCAACACCCGCTGGGATCTTAATAGTTCGCCTCTCCTCTGAAAAAACAAGCGTTTTTCCCTTGCACCTTGGACACTGCTTTTCCGGTATTTGGCCCGACCCAGCACACTTATCACAAGTGGTGTTGGTAATAATATTGCCAAAAATAGAGTTGGCTGAACGCTGGAGCACCCCTCTGCCACCACATTTATCACAAGTAATTTTTTTGCTGCCTTTGGCTACTCCGGTACTTTTGCACTCTGAACAATGAATTAGACGCTCCAAGCTAATATCTTTACTCGTGCCAAAAACAGCTTCTTTAAAGGAGGCTGTAAGCTCAAAGTGGAGATCCTCTCCACTGTAACGGCTGGACCTGGCACCACCGCTAAAACCAAAAGGGGACCGGCTCCCGAAAAACTCTTCAAAGATCTCAAACGGGTCCCGAAAATTGCCAAAATCAAAATCATTACCCCAACTAGTGGCTGATCCTGAAGGACCTTGGTTAAAAGCGCTATGGCCATACTGATCGTAGACGGCTTTTTTCTGAGGGTCGGAGAGTACTTGGTAGGCTTCATTTATCTCTTTGAAAC
>MHDB01000005.1:0-16858 GCA_001816835.1 Candidatus Woykebacteria bacterium RIFCSPLOWO2_01_FULL_43_14
CGTCCTCGAAACACCCCTTATCGTAAACCCAACTAGTTCAGAAAAGGTCAAAGGCAAATATAAAATCGAGGTTTCGGCTCCTGAAGCTACTTCCGTAGACTTAGGTCTTCAGACAGCTACTGGCCCAGCTAAGTCTTTTCACTTAGGACTGCTAACAAGTGAGAGTTCCAAGTTTGTTTACGAGTGGGACAGCGCCAATACTCCTAACTGGACTTATAACCTCGTCGCCAAGGCAAATTATAGTTTTAACCAATCCTTGCTGGCCAACAGTGTTACTTTCTTGGTTGACAACCCTGTTATCGAAACACAAAAAGAAAAAGAGGTCCGCAATCAAGCGCTGGAGAGACTCGGCCTTACCCAATCAGTACCACAAGGCACCAATCTAGTTACCCCAGAACAACCTAGTGCTTCACCTGTCCCCAGCCTAAGTCCAAGCCCCACAGCTACTACTAGTGCTCCTGTCGTTGACAAAAAAACGACTACTCCTGCAAAACAGGTAGCCACAAGGACTAACGTTGCAACCTCTGAGCAAAAAGAAATCGTTCCACTCCCTCAAAACCCTCAAATAGCCGCAGTAGTTAATACTTCTACCCAACTTGGCTTTAATCCCGTCAAAGTAGATATCTCCCCAGAAATAAGAATAGAAAAAATTGAAAACACCACCCAAGCAAATCGTACCGGCCTAACACTAAAGGGTAAAAGTCTGCCCAACTCTATCGTAACCCTATATATCCTAAGTGACCCAATTGTAGTAACCGTAAAAACAGATGCGAATGGGGATTGGACCTACACGCTTGAAAAACCTCTGGTTGCCGGGTCACATGAGGTATTCGTAACGGTACCCAAACCAGATGGGTCCTTGGTTAGATCAGAAGTTTCGCTTTTTTCAATAGCCAAAGCTGCTGGGGAATCACAAGAAGAAGGTCTGGTTCTAGTTGCGGATTCAGGTAATAAGTTCCAGATATTTATTACTTACACAACAGGACTAATCATGCTAGCTGTGGTTATATTACTAGCGATCTTCTTCTTCCGAAAGCCACAGGTAGCCGAAGATGTGGTTGATTAGAAAGTTTTCCTTTCCCAAAAACAGTGCTCAATTTCTCTACTCACTTTTACTTATTGTCCTGATTCCAGCAATACTTGCCTTTAACACCTTGACCATTACCACAAAGGTCGACCGGGATATGAACGCTCAGATCCGAAGCACAGCCGCGTTAGTGGGAAACACCATTTCTCCGTCAATTGATGCCCTAATAGCTAATCCCGAAAAATTAGAAAGTCAGTTAGTCAGTATCGTCCATAACACCCAAGAGGAAATAAAAAGTATCAGTGTGCTAAAAATTGATGGGGAGACAGGCGTTTTTACTACTTACGCTACAACCGATCAATCTAACGCTCAAAACGACGAATCATTAATAACCAACCAAATTGCTTGGGGGAAAGATGAAACTTACGCTAGTCAAATTTTGTCAGTTACTGGGGAAAAACTCTGGACAGTCGTTTCCCCGGTCAAAAATCTAGACGGGAAAAAAATCGCTCTTCTAAACGTAAAGGTTTCAACTAAAACTGCTGAAGCTCTGATCGCTCGCACAATTAAGGACTCTCTGATTATCATGGTCGGGACAATCTTTTTGGTTTTGCTTCTACTTCTCAACCATATCCGATTCTTTGAGACCAGTGTTCTATTTAGCAGATTAAAGGAGGTCAACAAACTTAAAGATGTTTTCATTTCCGTTGCTTCGCATGAGCTCTTAAGTCCTATGACCGCGATTAAAGGCTACCTTGAGTTACTCAAGTCCTCCCCTCTTCCCCAGACCAAAGAGATTCAGGAAAATATTAAGTTCTTAAGCGAAAATTTTGATCGCCTGCAACAATTGGTCATGGACCTCTTGGATGTGTCGCGCATTGAAAATAACAAAATAATTATGAACCTCCAACCAATCAACTTAGAAGATCTGATCAAAGATTCGTTGACCGAATTTGCCATTCTCGCTAAAGAGAAAAACCTTACCCTCTCCTACGATCTTCCTTTAAGTCAGCCAATTATCATGGGGGATGAGCGCCGACTTCGTCAAGTTCTTACCAATATCGTCAGCAACGCTATTAAATATACTATCCGAGGAGGTCTTAGTATTACTCACGAATTTAGCCCGGATAAAATTACCACCCATTTCAAAGATACTGGTCTGGGAATAGCTGAGGGGGAGGTAAAGAATCTTTTTCAAAAATTCTACCGCGTCAGAACGAAAGATACTGAGACTATACCCGGCACTGGACTTGGTTTGTGGTTAATCAAGGAATTCGTTGATCGGATGAATGGCAAAATCTATGTTCAATCTATCGAGCACTCAGGCACGCAAGTAACAGTCGAGCTTCCCATCAACAAGGTTAAACCTTGATACCTATAATCGCCTCAAAGACGAACTTATTCTGATTATGGTGCGGGTCTAAAGGCACCAGATATCCTACAGCGTCCGAAGTAGCTATAAACCAGCACTTGTACCCCTGTTTAGCCCAAGAGTTGGCGGTACCCAAAAGCTCCCCCTTAACTAAAGTGTTATTTAACAAGGGGACTACTTTCTCCTCAGACCCAACAGCGTACAGTTCATACTCAGTATTATCCTTGAAAAGCATTATCTCTAAATCGGGCGAGTGGTATTTTTCCTGAAAATGGAATGACCTCACTAGAAACTTTTCTTTAGGCAAATGGCTAACTTCTTCAAGATGGTTACGCAATTCCAGATCAAGATTGGGGTAAACATTGAGGATTATCTTAAATAGGTCTTCACAACGCGTCTTGGACGCTAGTTGGGACAGAGTGTCTGACTGTTCAGTATAGTTCTTCGTGTAAACTCTATATTTCATCATTTAAAGTGTACCAAGCCGAAACTTCACTTACCAGATTTTCGGGATAGTCACTTCTAGTTATATCAAACCATCTAATTCTTCCATCTCTTTTGAACCAGCTCAATTGCCTACGGATATAGCTGTGGCGATCAAATTTAATTCTTTGCTTAGCCTCTGACTCAGACAAAACTCCTTGGGTCAAGGCCACAATCTGACGGTAACCAATACTTGTCATAGAAGGTAAGTCTTTCTGGTAACCTTGTTCTAAGAGTTTTTTCACTTCTTCCACAAAACCTAGTTCAAACCATTTCTCAACTTGTCTATCAACCCGATCGTATAGAAGCTCTCGAGGAGACGAAAGACCAATCCGCAATATGTCAAAATCAGGATGAAACTTTTCTTGTAAACTAACAAAGGATCTACCAGTTTGGGCAAAAACTTCCAGTGCTCGAATAATACGACGAGGGTTTGCGGTATCAATTTTCTTTGCTGAACCAGGATCGTATTTAAGGAGCATATTCTGCAAATCCTCCAGGCTCATATCTTGCAATTCAGAGCGGAGTTTGAGATCCGGTGGAGCCTTGGGAACCTTCAAGCCGTCTACTACCGCGGAGACGTATAACCCAGTACCACCAACTAAAATCGGAAGTTTGTCTTGGTTTTGAAGGGTATGAATCATGTCGTAGGCCTTTTGCTGAAACTGCGCGACACTAAAAGTTTGATCAGGATCTAAGATGTCATAAAGATGTATCTTAACTCCCTCTACTACCCAGTGCCCCTTATCCCTAAACGCTTTACCCTTTTGTAGTTCTTCAACTTCTTTTCCCGTCCCAATATCCATTTGTCGATAAACCTGACGCGAATCAGCGCTTACTAATTCACCGTTAAATTGTTTGGCAAGACTAATACTAAGCCGGGTTTTGCCTGCCCCAGTAGGGCCAACAACTACCAAAAGTTTCTTCATAATTAACGATAAGTTTGAGTTGTACGCCTCACTATGTCAACTACAATAACTAATTTTTCTAGGTCGTCAATGAAGTAAAAAACCCGATAATCACCAACTCTAATTCGGTAGATTGGCGGGTCTTGAGAGGCGATTTTATCAAATCCGCGCGGTTTAGGTGTTTCTGTTAATATCTCAAGTTTTTTTAAAATAAGTTTTTGATATTCTTTGGGGAATTTACGAATTGCCTTCTGCGCCCGAGGAGAATAACTAAGACTGTACATTAAAAGTCTAGTTCTTTTACCAGGTCCGAGTGATCGATAACTTTTCCTTTTTTAACTTCTTCCAATTCCTTATACAAAGAGTCTATATATCCAGGCTGGATAACTTCTTCCTGGATGTCAACTAGCTGAAGATATGTATTTAGATCCAAAAGAATTGCTTTTGGTTTACCGTGTTGGGTAATTACAACCTCATCTTTTTTTTCTGGTAAATCGTTAAGAATGGTACCTAGATCACGGCGAAGATCATCCACCCCCATAAATCTTTTTCTTAAAAGACTCAAAGTTTTTTGTTTCATAATCTTATCCTAAGTAAAACCTCATCTTTTGTCAATAAAGACTGTCTCAACATGTTATTGATTTCTTGGCTTAATTGGATTAAAATTCATCCGTCAGGAGGAGTCAAGTGGATACAATTGTAGCTCAGGATGAACCACCCAAAGCTTTTCATCCTACAACCTCCAAGGTGTGGTACCTTGTATCGGACGCTAGGATCGTTCGTGCCACGGGACACTCTTTCGGAGAAGACGATAGTTGGTGGCGTTTTATTATCCTTTGGCCTCCGTATAACTTAGATTTTTATAAAGGTGTCGCCCGGTTAGAAGGACGAGGGGAATGGGACATGGTCGCGAGTATAGACGAGGCCCTAGCCAAGCTGAGGGGAAGAGTAATCAAGGCAAAAGATCGATGTGAGGATATCTTGAAAAGATTGGATGAGGGTACTTTTATTGTTACTCGCATTCCCTAGGCTCTCAGCAATGAGAGCTTCTTTTTGCCCATCAGGGCAACCACCCCGAAGCTATCCGCGGAGGGTGGTGTGATTCAGAACAGCTTCTACAACCTAGAAACCGAAAAATCTAAGCAGTTTTTCCCAAAAAAGAAAATAGCCTACGACTACGGCACACAGAGCCATCATAAGTACCGCCCCCGCAGCCGTGTCTTTGGCAGCTTTGGCCACTGGGTTGTGGGAGGTCGTAATAAGATCGGAAGTCGCTTCAATGCTAGTATTTATTAACTCCACAATAAACACCAGGAAAATAGTTAGTAACAGTATTAACCATTCTGTTTTGGTCAGACCGAGTAAAAACCCTAAGGTAACAGCCACAATGGCTCCGTAAGTATGAATCCGAAAGTTTGGCTGTGTTCGAAACGCGTACAACCACCCTTCAAAAGCATACTTGAAACTTATGTGATGGGCGGGAAGTTTGAGCATTAGTATTATTGTAGCAGAATTAACAACACAAAATCCCCTGGGCAGGGGACGTTTTTGATCCTAGTCGTTAGTTTTTGTTACCTTACTAGCGAACTATCTTTTTCCAGGCCTTTGAAGCGATAAAACCAATTGTCTTCATAGCTGGAAGAGGGGAACCTGTTTTTGGGTTTGGTTCTTTACGAGCCTTACGCCCCCTAAGAACAAAAGTCCCAAAACCACTAAGAACTACCTTTTCGCCTTTGTTTATCGCACTCTGGACCGACTTAAAAGTAGATTCAACTGCTTCTTTGGCAGCTTTTTTAGTTAGCTTTGCTTCTTTGGCAACTTTTTCAATAATGTCGTCTTTTAACACTCTTTTCACCCCCTTTCAATACGCCAAATTTAAAACGGGAGGATTAGCTCTATTTTGGCGGATACTGACCTACCAAATAATCTAGCACGACCGGATAAACTTTGCAAGCAGGACCACACTTTTTTCCATTTTTAGCTTTGGATAAATTAGATTTAGTTGAGGGATCTATCAATTCTAGCAATAGACTTGGCAAAACCGGATTTGTTGGTCTCTACTAAAACTGAGCGGAACATACTAGGGCCATCTTCAACCCACTCAAATCGCTGTGGGTAAGGAAACTTGTGGGCTTTGATGATCACTTCTGGATCTACCCCTAAAACAGAGTGCAAAGCGCCAGTCATCCCCACGTCACTGACGTAAGCGCTCCCTTTTGGCATCACAAACTGATCCGCACTCGGCACATGGGTATGAGTACCCAGCATAGCCGTCACACGACCATCCAAATACCAACCCATGGCCATTTTTTCACTTGTGGCCTCAGCATGAAAATCAACAATAATAGCCCCAAACTTATCCCCTTGGTCTTTGAGTATCTCATCAACCGCTCGGAAAGGATCTCCCACTGGTTGGTCAATCCATTGCCTCCCCAAAAGGTTTATAACCAGAACTTTTTCTTTTTTATTTTTGGAGCCTCTAGCACTGGCTACTGTAAAACCATAACCAGGCAGGTCAGGGGGATAGTTGGCGGGCCTGATTATCGTAGAGTCTGTTTGGAGTATTTCTTGTATCTCCTCTCGAAACCAAATATGGTTACCAGAAGTCATAACATCAACACCATAGGAGCGAATCTCTTCAATGGTTTCTGTTGTAGCACCTTTGCCATGGGCTAGATTTTCAATATTAGCAATCACAAGATCGATTTTTTTCTCTTTAACGAGCTTGGGAAGAAACTCACTCACAGTTTTTCGCCCCAAACTAGCAACAACATCACCAATAAAAAGTATCTTCATGTTAAAAACTACCGAGCGACATCAACCGCTCTGGTTTCCCTTATAACATTTACTTTCACTTCACCAGGAAAGACAACCTGTTCTTGGATCTTTGAGGCAATATCGTGGGCCAGTTTTGTGATGTCCGCATCGCTTATCTCACTTGGGACAACTAGCACTCTTACTTCCCGTCCGGCTTCGATCGCGAAAGCTTTCTCAACTCCGCTAAACCCTGTCGCGATATTTTCTAAGGACGAGATTCTTTTGATATATTCTTCTACTGATTCTCTCCTCGCACCAGGTCGGGCTCCGGAGATGGCATCGGCAATGGCTGCAATGGCTGCTTCGATTGAAGGGAAGTCGTCCTCATGCTGAGCCGCGAGGCCTTTAACTATTTCGGCATGCAATCCGTACCTTTTGGCAATATCAACTCCCAAATCGACATGCGACCCCTCCACCTCATGAGTTACGGTTTTACCAATATCGTGGAGTAAGGCAAGTTGCTTGGCCAGCTCAACCCGAGCCCCAATTTGGTTGGCCATACTTGAAGCCAGCTTAACTACTTCTAGAGTGTGTAACCACTGGTTTTGACCGTAGCTAGTACGGTATTTGAACCTACCAAGTAAATCGATAATTTCACGAGGCATATTGTGAATCCCGGCCTTGTAAACCAAATCCTCACCAGCCTGACGCATCACTCTTTCGATATCTTTCTGGGTTTTGGCTACAACTTCCTCAATACGGGCTGGTTGTATGCGACCGTCTTTGACCAGTATTTCCAAAGAAACTTTGGCCACTTCTCGTCTAATGGGATCAAAGCAGGATAGTCTGAGCTCACCTGGAGTTTCATCTATTTCCACATCAACGCCTGTGGCATTTTCGAATGCCCTAATGTTACGGCCTTCCTTACCGATAATACGACCTTTCATCTCATCATCAGGAAGTTTTACAACTGAGGTGGTAGTCTCTGGAACATAGTCCGTCGCCACTGACTGCATCGCATCCACAAGTATCTCACGAGCTTTTTTGTCTGCTTCTTGGCGGGCGAAAGTTTCTGATTCTTTAATCTTTCGACTGATGTCTTCTTTTAGGCGTGATTCGACTGCTTCCATGATAAGAGTCCTAGCCTCTTCTCTTGTCAGCCCAGCCGCGCGTTCTAGCTTGGCAATTTGCTCAGACTTGACCTTTTCAACTTCCTCAAACTTAGCTTTAAGTTCCTCAGACCGAGAAGCAATGTTGCGTTCACGCTCTTCCAAAACACCGCTTTTTCTCTCTAAAACTTCTTCTTTGGAGGTGAGTTTACGTTCCTGCTCGTAAGCATCACGTTTGATATTCCGCGCTTCGTCTTCAGCGGCTTTCTTAATCCGAAACGCTTCGTCTTTGGCTTCGATAACCAATTCTTTAGCCCGAGTCGCAGCATCAATTATTTCTGGATCATTTTCTTGAGGTAGTTTGGCTGACTTAGAACGTGTTTTGGTATAGTAAAGTGCCCCTCCAGCCCCCACGCCAAGGGCCAGCAGGCTTGATAAGACTGCTAATATTTCTATTGACATTTGAAACCATCCAATCTAAGTTCATCATATATCCATTATCAGACCCTTTACCAAACCTGATAGGTTTTAAAAAGGGTGTTTTGACAAGTCCATTTTAGCTTTTTGGCTTGGTTCTGTCAATTACACTGCTCACTATGTCCCACCCAAAACCGCGTCTCAAAAGAAATTGGGTAACTTTTTTCTTAAAATCAGTACTAGGCAACTTTTGGAATGAGGGTAGTTTTTTGTCAATGGCTCTTAGGGCAGATTCCAAATCAGATTCGGAAGAATTACTCGACTTTTCAAAAAAATTATCAATTAATTCCCTCGAGATACCTTTTTGTAGAAGCTCGACTTTAAGTAAGGCAACCCCTTTGGGCTTGAATCTATTTCGCTGACCCACCCACCAAGAAACAAACTCCGTATCATTAAGCTGTTCCAATTTTTTTAGTTTATCTATCGCTTTGCCAATACTTTTTTTATACGTAGCTAGTTCTATTTCGCTTACGGTTAAATCTTTCAACTTTGCTTTATAGAGAAAATGGTCACTGACTTCTTTTTCGCTGCGGGGACGAAAGGAGAGAAAACGGAGCATACGCTCCACAAGGCGGTTTAATTGGTCTTGACTAACCAACGCGGTAACGGTCTTTTGATCAATTTCGCCATCAATTTCTAATTTCTGTTCAAACCGAATTTGCTGACTCAGCCCAAAAGCAAACTGACCATCAAGAAATACACTAACCCGATTGGGGTCCTTTTTTTGGGGAACAAGATCGGTTATTTTCATTGCGAGAAAACCTTCCTTGGCGGGGATGAAAGTAAGGAAAACTAACTTGTCGGAACGGATAGCTCATTTTCACGGCCTAGACTTGCGCTTCGTCTTCTGCCAAAGGATCATCAACCCCTACGGCCACAGGTGCAGCAGATTGACTTAAGTTGTCTTTAATCTTTTTCTCAATCTCAGCAGCCACTGCAAGGTTTTCCTCAAGATAGGCTTTTGCCCCTTCTCGTCCCTGTGAAATTTTGGCTTCTCCATAAGAAAACCAAGAACCTGCTTTTTGCAAGATTCCGGTCTCTAATGCGACATCCAAAAGACTTCCCATCTTTGAGATACCTTTATCAAACATCATATCCACTTCTGCTACACGGAAGGGAGGAGCAATTTTATTTTTGACAATTTTGACTCGTACCCTACTTCCAATAACACGTTCCCCATCTTTAATGTTATCTACTTTACGCACGTCAATACGCACAGAAGAATAAAACTTCAGCGCTCGTCCTCCTGGAGTTGTTTCCGGATTACCAAACATAATCCCAATTTTTTCCCGTAACTGATTTATAAAAATAACAGTTGTTTTGGATTTGGAAATTACCCCTGTAAGCTTACGAAGTGCTTGAGACATAAGTCGTGCTTGGATACCCACGAAGGCATCCCCCATTTCCCCCTCAATTTCCGCCCTCGGAACAAGTGCGGCTACTGAGTCAATTACAACGATGTCCACTGCACCACTTCGGACCAATGTCTCTACGATCTCCAAGGCTTGCTCACCGGTATCAGGTTGGGAAACCAACATATCGGTAATATTGACACCTAAGGCTTGCGACCTGATAGGGTCCAGGGCATGTTCGGCGTCGACAAACGCGGCGGTTCCTCCTGTTTTTTGGATCTCAGCTATCGTATGAAGAGCAAGGGTTGTTTTCCCCGATCCTTCAGGTCCAAATATCTCAACCACTCGTCCCCTTGGCATTCCCCCACCAAGCGCTATATCCACCGCGATCGACCCTGAAGAGACTGTCTCTACCGACATCCTGTTTCCCGTATCCCCCATTCGCATAATTGACCCTTTGCCAAACTGTTTTTCAATCTGGGCCATAGCTGTCTTAATGGCTTCTAACTTATCTGCTTCCAATTTTGATACCTCCTCTAAGTAGTCTTAAAGTTTATAAAATATGGTGTGTGAGTATCTGTGGAAAATTTAGGGTAGGTTAAATATTTTCACCAAGACGGCGGAGTTTCCAGGCCTTGAAACCACCTACGATAAGAGCCAAGATCAAAGAGGGGGCGTTTTTCAACAAGGAATGTGTCGTGAGAGATGCGAAATCAAAAGCCTCGTCTGGAGAACTATTGAAGTAAGAGACCAAAGTCGAGACCAAAGCAAAGGCTGGTGCAAGAATGAACAAACCCAAGAAGAATAGGATACCGCTCAGGTACAGCTTATTAAGAAAACTGTCGTGAGCGTTATTTTTATCAACTAGACGCATCTTACGGAGACGCCAATAAGAGTAGACGAAAAATACTAACGCTGCTACCACTAAACCTAATGAATCATTGATATCAAGCTTAATATATTTGGTCAGATCAATATCAGCTGGAACGCCTTCGATTTCCGAAAATTTGGAGAGATTGTTAGTGTAAATATTTACCAAACCTTGGACGCCGTAGGCGAGACCTGAAAAACTAAGAGCCGTTGTAAAAAATAGCACAGCGTAGTGAAATAAACGAGTGGTATCAATAAAAACTTTGCTGCCGGACAAACCCTTAAAAGCGCTGACGAGATAGACTGTTAATAAAACTAGGCCGATGGGAATAAGGTAGGAAAAAACAACGTTGGCAAAAGTCGGCAGATAGAAAAGATTCATGGTCATATTTGAATCATATCATTACTCCTGCTACAATGACAACTATTATTCTTAGATACTAACCTACCCCCAAATTTACATAGTGAATAGTTAAAGCAGGTTAGTAGTGTGTTCTAAACAACGCAGTAAAGCCTTTCGAGGTCTTATGCGTTCCGGTAGAATTAGTCTGGAGCTAATAAGACCAAAGAGGAGGAAATACTAAAGGAGGAAACGTCCTCCTTTAGCCATCTTCCGTTAAGGTCCGAATTGTCGGGGTGTAGTATAATGGTAACACACCGCGCTGGGGGTGCGGGATCGGAGGTTCGATTCCTCTCACCCCGACCAAGATTTTTGTCATAAAAGAACCTCAAGTAAACACCTGAGGTTATATGGAAGTAAGTTCAAAGTTAACCTTGTAATACAGCAGTCATAATCCTAAGAACTTCTTGTGCTAACTCTTCAAAAGGTTTAGTCCCGTCCAGTTGGTACTGTGCCCGTGGTTTCTGATCCATAACACATTCCAAAGTTCCCTGAATAAGTGGTCCGGTAATATAAGACTCCAAATCCCAGGGGTAAAGACTTCCTGGATGTCTTGCCAATCTCCTCTTAACCATCTCCTCAAGACTTATTTCTATAAAGAATGTTGCATCGTAGAGTGGTATAAGTTCAGGAAAACTAAGTACATGAACACCTTCCACAATGTTAATTCTACCTGGAGCAATAATACGAGTATCTAGACCAGTTGCCATGCTTTCCCTAGAATTGGCAGGTAAACAGACGGGCAACCCATCATGCCAACGCCTAACATTCTGCACAAAGGCAGGTGTGTCAAACAACTCTCTAGCTTCCCAATGAGGTGGTCCTCCTCTCGCCATAAATTCTTGTAGTTCTGGGGTATTAGAAGGGTAAAGATCATGCTCATCGTAAGGATATACCCTTACATCCGGATCGAGCTTGGCAGCAGCAACACTAGTCTCTGTCTTTCCACTACACGAAGGGCCACAGATTGCAGCAATTACCTTTCCTTTTTTCATAATCCTCCTTTCCTCGAACTGCCTCTCTGGTCCTAAGAATATTAGCATATTTTACAAATAAGTTCCGAATATCATCCAACCAGTCCTTCGATATTTTGCTAAACTATATCCTAAGGGAGATTATCTTTAGAAACCATGTCTCAGATAAGATAGACATTTTTAAAGAGTTGGGTTGGGACATTAGCTTTAACCAGATTAAAAATACAGTTAATAATCCTGATTTGACAGGTAAAACTAAACAAAACCAACCTACTGCTATAACTTTTCTCAACCAGAAACATATTTTAAGGGTCGTTTATGAAATTAGAAATGATATAATTGAAGTAATAACAATTCATATTTCCAGAAAGGGACGCTATGGAACCTGAAATAATTGAAATAAAATATGATCCAGAAGAAGATATATTAAATGTATTTTTTTCTAAGAATAAAATCGACGACTCGTTCGATGTAGACCCTCATGCAATCATGCATGTAGATGAAAAAACAAACCTGTTTACTTAGAGATCTTTGAAGCTTCAAGAAATTTTAACGTAAATCTCACAAACCTAGCCCAAAAAATTAAACAAGAATTTCTTACACCTGTCTAAGTTCCTAATATCGTCCAACCAGCCTTGCCTCGACTTTTCTCCTATGTTAAACTTTTGGCATATGAGCAAAGTGATTGTAACTACCGATAAGGACTATATAATATTCAAAATTCCTAAGGACTCCCTGACTAAAGGAACTACAGATCTAACAGAAGATCAGGCTCTACGTATCCTCGAAAAAGGCAAAAAGGAATTTGAATCTGGTAAGCTAGAACACATAGCAGATCTCTCCCCCCTTCTTTAATGAAAATATTCCCTACTTCTGCTTTTAAGAAGTCCTTTAAGAAACTGCCAAAAGAAATCCAGAAATCCGCCATAGGCAAAGACAAACTATTCCGTTCAGACCCGTATTCTCCACAAATCAAAACTCATAAACTAAAAGGTAAGCTTTCTAAGTTTTGGTCTTACTCTGTAAGTTACGAGTATAGAATTGTCTTTGAATTCATTAATCAACAAACAGTTATCTATCACGATATTGGAACCCATAAAGTTTACAAATAGAATAAAAGTTCCTAATATCGCCTGCCCTGCGAGGTTGTAACGAAGTATAGGGTCCAACCAGCCTGACCAGAGAATTTTAGTTGTATTTTTCTAGTAAGTACTCCAGTTTTTCTAAAAGTGGTCTTCGCCACTCTGCTAGCAGTTGAGCTTTTATAACTTCCACTAACTCCCTATCGTGCTCATTTAACTCAACAGATTCGAGTTGTTTTACTTTAGCCAGGATTTCGTAATCTTCTTGTTTTGGTAAATAGTATGTGTTTTCTTCTGATTCAGTAACACCATACTTATTTCTAACCTGTTCTCTCCACTCCTTGAGCTGTGTCTGAAACTCTTCGTCTTTATCAAGAGCTTGTCGCAAAGCTTCCCCAGCCAAACCCTTGGAAATATAGTAATCTTCGATTTGTTGTAACGATTTTGGCATATCTTTAAATCCTCTCTTTGGCAAACTCAAAGCTCCAGTCACGCTCTGATACCTCACCTAATACAAAACAAATATCAATTCCGAAATCATTTTCTATGTACACCCACATATTTCTGAGAAAATCATCGTGAATCGCTTCTGGGAATACTTTCTTCTTGTCCTCATACGTACCCTTTAATTGGACATCGATTTGAACTAGTGGCGTAGAACAGTTTTCAAATGATACTAGCTCAAACTTAGGTTTTCTGGTTTGGTTATAGTCTACTGAAACAGATCTATCTATTTCTTCTGTAGTCCCAGGAATAATGAAGTCCCACGGCTCATCTTCTAAGTGTTTCGGGAATGTATGATACAGACACGTATTTTTAAGTTCTTCTCTCAACTTAAGTAGTGTGGGATGGACCCCTTCAAAGTACGGTAAATTGAAACCAATATGATCCAGTCCTACTATAGGAAACGGAGGGACTCTTGAAATAAACGTATCGAAACTAATGCTCTCATATTTGTATGAGCTTTCTTTTGTGACATTTGTTACGTTAGTTATGTCTATCCTAATCTCTGACCCATCATCAAAGTTAAAAACTACACACGGTACATCTTTATCGATAAATTGAAATGAGGTCTGGGGTAGGAAATTATCTTTAGAAAGGTAAAGATCGACGGTATTTAGGGAAGTTTTTCCTAAAGATGAGAGAAAATGAATAAATTGCTCGGAAAATTTCTTATCTTTATCAGGCAAACATACTATAATCTCTGATAAATACTTCATCGGAAAAAGTATAACATTTCTCTAACTTCCTCATATCGCCCAACCAGCCCGACAGAGTTTTTGAAACCAAATTTTCACCTATAACCTCCTTACTCCTCAAAAAAACCGAACCTCTACTCAGAAAGTGGTAAAATTTAACTATGATTAAAAAAGATATTTCCAACGGCGTGGTGCACGATGTACCGGCGGACTTGAGAGAAGCCTTTACCTCTAACCCGAAGGTGCTCGCTGCATGGGAGGACCTTACGCCCCTTGCGCGCAATGAATGGATATGCTGGGTTACCTTTGTTAAGAAGGACGAGACGAGAAGGGAGCATATTAAAAGGACGATCAACGAACTCAAGGAAGGGATGCGTCGACCGTGTTGCTGGTTGGGCTGTATCCATCGCAAGGATAAACCAATAAGCCCTTCAGTACAAGCAATACTCGCCAGACGATCTAAGACTACCTAAAAAAGTATGTGCTTCTATCACACCTGGGATGTGATACAGATAGAACACCTAGGGATTTTAGTTTTTTAAAATCCTTCCTTGTTCCTAGTATCGCCCCCCCCCGCACTACGAAGTCTTAACGAATTAGGGTCCAACCACACCATTAGTTGCTTAAGCACTCAGAAACTGATATCTTGGCTAAAAGGAGGTAACTAATGGAAAACGAGAAAAATGACTCCAAACAAGTCAAAACATCTAAGCAGGTGACCAAGGTCGTAAATAACAGTGCAATCTATGGTTTAGCTGTTATTGGCGCTTTGGTTTACTATCTTCAGCACGCAACTTCTTTTACGGATGGGATAATAGGAATAGGAAAAGCCGTCTTTTGGCCAGCGGTGGTAATCTACAAAGTTTTGGAAATGCTTAAATTGTAGTTGGTCTTGTTAGTATGATAGGGACATCGAGTCTTTGTGAGTGAGGCCAGCGCCCCGACCAGTGAAGGAAACAGGTACTGTTTTAGAATCTTTATTTACTATACCACTATAATCAGCGCTAGCTGGGATGTTTACAAAAAATGGACTGCAGGCCCCTGTTATTTTACCGCTGATGACCCCATTATTCTGACCACTGAAGCTCCCTTTTACACTCCCATCACAAGTGCCTGACATCGACCCCGTAACACTACCACCTTCCAGAGGGATATTCATTGTCACTACCACTGAGTAATCTTTATAACTATAAGTTCCTGTGGCGGTTACAGCCCCCTGGGGCTCAGGCTCTTCAACTCTGTCAAGTAAACAATCAAAAAGATTTTCCCCGCTACAGTGCTTTAAGTAGTAACCAACGGCTTCATTTGACCCAATGGCGACGAGGATAAGGAGGACGAGAACAAATGCCATAAAAGTCCCGCAACCGAGACCACCTTTCTTAACCGGGGCATCTAAACTGGGTTGGCTTTGTTCATCCATTAAAAGTATTACACCCTACCTTAATCGGGAAGTCAACTCCTTAGATCGTTTAGATTCATTGCCAAAGCATCAAGTGCGGCGTTTTTGTATGTTTTTTTATACCAATGGTAGATTCCTTTGGTTCCCACCCCATAGGGGAGATCACTTTTATATCTGAATAAAAATCCCAGTAAAATCTTGACTCCTATAGGTCTAATATGTTATAGTTGCCAGTAGCTTCGCCTACCAACGAAGGGAGATAGTGTAGTGTACTCAGTTAGTCAAATCTACAAAGTGTCAATAGAAGACGAAGGCCCGATGTTTGATGGCGCGTACGGACCCAAACCCATTGTGGACTTAGGTTACTTCGTTTCTCAGGATGCGGCACAACAGGCTGGGCACCTTAAGGCTTCAGAGGAACCCACGTGGGTGGCAAAAATTACTCCCTGCCATTCAATCACGTTAGGGGATGGAACAACTTTTCTGCTCGCATCAGCCGAACCAGTATCTGTAGCACAAACGGCTTCAGAAGGGCTGAGAGCGCTTGCCATTTCAAAGCTGAGCAGTGCCGAACGGGCAGCTGTAGGACTTTGAAAGGAGAAAGGCTATGTATTTTCCGTTAGGCGCAATCCTTACTCTTGTGACAGGCCGAATGGTGGCCACTTCGCTTAACGAGGTATCGTCTTTGGTCATGTACTTGCGTGGTGAGAAGAGTACGACTTGGCCACTTGTTGATGCCAGTGACTGTGGCATGTTTCTTCTAAGGCAGTTTCCTGAACTAGGTCAAATCGGCGAGTGGGAGCTACCAACTCCGGGATCGGACGTAGCGGGTTGGCTAGAACTCCAGAGGATCAGACTTAACTTGAACCCCAGACTAGATGTACGGTCTATGCAAGAACGCATCACACGGATGTCGTGCATACTTTGTGGGATGCAACTGAGACGATTTATGCCTAGCACTGGTGTTGTCAGTGTCAATGGCGAACGGGTCTATAAGTACCCCCTATTTTTGCCGGCTGACGACGGGATGATGCAAGGTCTGTTTGACGATCTGACTAACCAACTCGGGGGAGTATGGGCATCTAGTATCACGGAAGCAAATCTCTGGAAGGTCGGAAAGAGGACACGTCACGACATTGTAAATCGATTCGGACAAATACTTGTGCGGAGCCAACATTTTGTACCGGCACCCTTACCATTCGAGATTCTCTCAATGGAAAGGTTTCATCTCAGTGACATACTTAGTCTCCTGTGGCGTACCCAAGTACCCTCAGCTGTGGAAACTCCCGGTGCGGACACGTTGCAAGCGTATATGGCTCCTGGAACAGGTCACGAAGATGCAGTCCAAGCCTGCGGAACGGAATTGCTCAAGCAGTTCCCCTGGATTGACGACCCCGAGATCAGTGTGATACTACGCGGTCAAATTTACTTAGTTCAAGAACGGCTGAA
>MHDB01000005.1:16885-17833 GCA_001816835.1 Candidatus Woykebacteria bacterium RIFCSPLOWO2_01_FULL_43_14
TTCTTTTCCTGTTATCATTTAATATCTTCTAATTATCTTGTGTAGATTCTGACTCGGGAAGTAAAGTTGGCTACTTGATCTTTGGTTTTCCCTGAAAAAATCTCCACTTTAATTTTCTGATTTTCAACCATTTGGACAAGCATCGTGCCAACAACTCTGCTCTCATCACTTACAGTAATTAAAGCAGTTTGGGAGTCATAACCCTTTTCCCTAGTTACATCTCTTAGAGCTACCAGTTCGTACTTAACTAATTGATCAGATATACCTATATCTTTAAAATCTACTCTATTTCCTTTTACTCCAAAAGGAGTCCGTCCTGATAAACCCCAGTCATGTCCTACCGAAACTCTAAGCTGAGTTGGATCGATATAATCATAAACTAAAGCTAAATGTCCATCCCAGTAGGGACAAGGAAAATTGCCACACTGTTTTGGTTCTTTAGTATCATCTCTAAAACCGCCGGTTCCTTCCTCAAACCAGCTACCGACAATTTTACCATCGATATCAAAATCAATTTTTCCTCCACGAGGCTCCGCTACTTTCGGATTTTTGGCAAACACCTGTGATTTTAAAGACTCCACCAAATAATCAAACAGAGGGACGGAGTGTACCCGCCAGTTTTCTGACTTATAAGTTTGTGGTTTAAGATAGCCTTTGTTCGTAACATTCAAGTCAACTGTGACCACCCCCAACAACCCAAAAGACCAAGCTGTTCCGATTTGCTGCCCTGCTTTAACAGGAATCCTAAGAGACATATTTTTGTACTCATTTATATTCTCATCGTTAAGCTTTTTTAACTCAGGACTAGCTACCAAAATTTCCGGTGAAAACTCCGTTAAATGGACAAAACCCGTGAAGAGCGAGCAGGAGTGCTCTAGATAAAAGTGGTAATGCCGCATATCTTGTGGGTACCCAGAAGGCGGGGTGTAAGGGTGTCTTTCAACATTA
>MHDB01000005.1:17867-19136 GCA_001816835.1 Candidatus Woykebacteria bacterium RIFCSPLOWO2_01_FULL_43_14
ACCAGGGACTATGTGGCCCTCTCGGAGCTCTCCCATTGGCTGGATAAACTTTATATCTTTAATGTCAACAGGTAGAGAACTAAATTTGAGATTATTTTTCTCTTCGCAGGAAGTATCCTTAGGTCCCCAAAGCAACGGCCACACGTCTCGGCTTTTCTTTGTTTGTAGACTCTCAGTCTGATAAGTGTCCGCGCGTACCACGCTGGTACTTTTTTCTTGGGGTGGGGGGTAGGTTGTTACGATACCAGCGACGATCAAGGCAATAACAACTCCTGCAGAGACCATAACTATAGTTACTGGTTTGGAAAAGAGTTGTCTAACTCTGTGTTTAAACCCGACAGTATTGACTGACTGATCTATATTTTTCTCTTCCATATACCCAATGTAGCATATTTCGGAAAAATACAATAGTTTTTACTCTTGCGAGGATACGGGCTAACCCAAGGTTTTTAAAAATGATCTAAAGTTGTACCGTAAAGTTAATGGCAATTAGGTCCTGTCTAGTATCTCTATACAGGTTGATAAGAGATTAGCACGTTTCCGTTTTTAAATTCACGTGTTTTAAGAAGTCTTAGTTTAAGAGGCTCCCGAAATAAAGGCCTACCTTCACCTAAGGCAACAGGATTTAATAACAACCGAAATTCATCAATCAACCCTAGTTTGATAAAAGAGGCTGCAAGATTCGCGCTGCCAAATATGGCAATAGTTTTTCCTAGCTGGCTCTTTAGACTGTTGATCTCTTCTGGATCAATTTCTGTTCTCAGAGTACAGTTTTCCCACTCAAGCTTGTCTAAAGTTTTGGAATAGACGATTTTGGGAAGACTATTCATCGCCTCAGCTACAGCGGGGTCATCTTTCTTTCCTTGTTCCGTCGGCCAGAAACCAGCCATAAGTTCGTAGGTAACTCGCCCAAATATCAGAGTATCAATCTGACCCAACTGTTCTATGGCAAACTTATTGAATTCATCATCCACATTATGCCAGTCAAGCTCCCCATTTGGCCCTGCGAAAAACCCATCTAGAGTTATTAAGTTAAACAAAATTATTTTTCTCATGTCTCTGAAATACTAACTCTATCTAAGGCTTTTTTGTAAATAAAGGCTTAATCAGCTCGCCTAATACAGTACTCCTGAAAAATACAAGCTGAGGATCGTAGCAGTGAGGACAGCAAAAGCAGCTAGTGTCTGAAGAAAAAGATTTACCGCTTCCTTTTTCTTGCCTTCAAAATACATTAGGAGAGGTTGGGATAGAAAGAGATAACCCATTACA
>MHDB01000006.1 GCA_001816835.1 Candidatus Woykebacteria bacterium RIFCSPLOWO2_01_FULL_43_14
ATTTCTCGACAATCCCATCCTTGTACCAATGCTCCAGAAGCCCTTTTTCCATCTCTGCAAAGTTTTCCCGAGGATCGACTGATCGAAATTTCATGGGTTTAATTTAGCATAAGCAGCCACTTTACTCAAGCCAAGCCTTAAATTGATAGGGCACAAGATAGCACCAAACTTCGGCTAGGGTAGTGCCAACACGCTGACCAAGACTTTAATTCGATAGTTCTGTACTCATAAAACCATCGCTCTACAAAAAACTCCCATGGACTAGCGAAAACTAGTCCTTTCTTTTTTTGCACCTAGGCGCGAGCTTTAAAACCAGCCTTTAATATTGCAAAACACCATCCCCTCGTGTAGCATTGCTAGTGTGTTATGGATACAACAGAGTCTAAACCTCTTTTCACTCTCTCAGTAGCTGCTGAGATTATTGGCGTTCATCCTCGAACGCTTATGATTTATGAAAAGGAAGATCTGATTAGCCCGGAAAGAACCAAGACCAACCGAAGAAGATTCAGCAAAAACGATCTCAGAAAACTTAATTTTATAAGATTTCTAACTCACCAAAAAGGCATTAACCTGGCTGGAGTAATGGTTATTTTGGAAACAATTGAAAGAGTGAAATCAGAAATTCCCTCAATCCAAAAAGATATTTTTCCGGATTTTGAAGATAGAGACCTTACCTAAGCTGAGCTAGCGCCTCAATAAAAGCTTTGAAAAGCGGATGCGGTCTAAGGGGACGGGATTTAAACTCCGGATGGAACTGACTACCCATAAAGAAGGGGTGGTCCTTGAGCTCAATTATTTCGGCTAAGTGGCCATCAGGACTTGTCCCGCTTATGATAAACCCAGCTTTTTCGAGTTGACCGCGATATTTATTATTCAGTTCATAACGGTGGCGGTGCCTTTCACTAATTTCCTTTTTGCCGTACGCAGCATACGCCTTAGTTCCAGGTTTGAGTAGACAGTCCCAGGCCCCCAGTCTCATGGTAGCGCCGTATTCACGGAGCAAAAGTTTTTTCTCTTGATCAGGCATAATATGAATTATCGGATGCGGTGAATCTGTATCTACCTCCGTCGTATTAGCATCTTTCAATCCTAGGACATTGCGGGCAAATTCGATAGTAGCCATCTGCATACCATAGCAAAGGCCCAAGTAAGGCACTTTTCTCTCTCTAGCAAATTTAATAGCTTCGATCATCCCTTCAGTTCCTCGAGAACCAAAACCACCAGGCACCACAATACCATCGATTTTTTCTAAAATCCCAATCCCCTCTTTTTCTATTTTTTCGCTGTCTATCCAATGGAGGGAGGGCTTAAGGTTATTTGACCAGCAGGCATGTTTCAAAGATTCAATTACTGATACATACACATCTTCGAGCTGGTAGTCTCCTGTCCCAAAATATTTACCCACTATTGCAATCTTGGCGACTTCGCTAGCTCCCTTTATGGTACTTACCAGGCTTCTCCAGTCAGAAAGGTCCTTACTCTTGGGTTCCAAACCTAGTTTTGAGAGTATTTTCTCGCCAAAGTCCTGATCAGAAAGAACTAGGGGAACCTCATAAATGGACGGTACATCAGGATTAGAGATAACGTCTTCTTCCAAAACATTACAAAAAAGAGCGATTCTTTCTTTTCTTTTCTTATCAATTGGGTAGCTAGCTCGACCAACCACAAAGTCTGGCTGGATCCCCATGGAGTTAAGGACTCGCACCGATTGTTGGACTGGCTTAGATTTCATCTCCCCCAAACTATTGGGAATAGGCAGATAACCTACATGGACATGGATCACATCAGCGGGGTTTTTGAGTTTTAGAATCCGGTAAGCTTCAAAGAACAACCCATTTTGATACTCGCCAACTGTACCCCCGTACTCGATAATTGTGATATCTGCGTTCTTAGCTTTACCAGCTTCTTTTATTCTTTTGATAATCTCGTCCGTGACATGAGGAATCGCTTCAACGTCTTCCCCATCGTACTCAAAAGCTCTTTCTTTGTTGAGAACTGCCTGGTAAACCTGTCCGGTAGTGATATAGTTCGCTCGAGTCAATGGGGTGTCAATAAACCTTTCGTAGTGACCTAGATCCTGATCTGTTTCAATACCATCGTCAGTGACAAAAACTTCGCCGTGTTCTTGAGGACGGATCGTCCCAGCGTCAATATTTAGATACATGTCCACTTTTACCGGTGAAATCTTGTAGCCTTTTGATTGCAAAATGAGGCCAAGAGAAGACGTGGTAATTCCTTTACCCAAACCACTAATAACCCCACCTGACACGAAAATATATTTCATAATCTAAAATCCTTAAAAAACAAAACCCCCGCGATTGCGGGGTTTTCTAGGGCCCTTAATACTGTATCACAGTCTTTCTATCAACTGTCAAGACTTAGTTTTAACGATCTTACACCTCGGGGGTGTTAGCTGTGTCAGCTCACCAAAAACAAGAAAGCCTAAACAATTGTTTAGGCTTGTGTCAGGCAAAATCTAGGTGGTGGGAGACGCTTGAGCCAAGGCGATAAGTGCTTGACGCAGTCGTCGAACCACAGCCAAAGGAACAAAGGTCCCGATCGGGGTATCACTTCCATCAAAGTGATCGTCAAAGCCTTCAATTCCAACCTGACTTGGTCGAAGAAATGCTCCTCCTCTCCTCCAAAGAGCCACTTCAAACCCTCGGAAAGGACCAGGGCTCAACCTATTTCTCTCTCGCCGAGCACTATAAGTGCCCCGGTTATTTTGAACAGAAAATCTAAACTCACCGATAGTCTCGGGCGGCCTAGTAGTAATCACGTCAACTTCCTTTGGCCGGAGGCCAGTTAAACCAAACAGTCTGGGCAAAGCTGACCCCCACGGTCTCTGTGAGACCATCAATAACACAGGAACATCGTCCCCTTGTCTAACCCTAGGCATCATGCCCTCCTTTTCTGAGGCGGACTATAGTATAAAACCTTACTAAAGTAAACTTTTTTTCTATAATTTCCAAATTTCAAACCCGGTTTGATTCTTACTTGACAAACCCGGTTTGAAAGCCTTACGCTACATTTAATGCCTTATAGAAAAGTCCCTTTTGTTAATGGTGGGTATTATCATATTTTTAACCGTGGAATAAATAGGCAAGAAACTTTTCTAAGTCCCCGAGATTACAAGCATTTTCTGGAAACGGTTTTTTACTATTCAATTAAAAATCCGAAGCCAAAGTTTTCTCAATATAGCGAAACCCAATTGTTTCCTATCAACAGACAGAAGAAAATAGTAGACGTACTTTGTTATTGTCTTATGCCTAATCATTTTCATTTATTAGTTAGGCAGGTAGAAGAGGGTGGAGTCTCCGAGTTGATGAGGAAATCAATACATAGTTACACTAAATACAGAAATACAAGACTAAATATACTTGGGGGAGTTTTTCAACCTATTTTCAAGGCAGTTAGAGTAGAGTCTGACGAGCAACTACTTCATCTATCACGCTATATTCATCTTAATCCAATTGTTTCCCTCCTGGCAAGAGATCTAAATTACTATCCTTGGTCAAGTTATAGTTACTATGCTACCAAAGAAAATAATTTAGACATAAAAACTGACGAAATACTGGGTTTCTTCAAATCTCCTACTGAGTATGATACGTTTCTGAGGGACCACACAGGTTACACTAGAACTCTAGAAAGTATAACGCATTCAATTTTAGAATGATTCTTATTCAAACCCGGTTTGCAAAGTTATAATCAAACCGGGTTTGGAAAGTTTCGGTGTAACGCTCAGAATACTCAGATCAATTTAACTCCTGGGGCGTCAGTTAGATCACCAAAGTTAAGCTAAATTTCTAAAATGCTTTACATCCTTGGGATAAGAACTTGTTAAACTACATAAGGAAAAGCCTGCGGAGCTCGGACATTTTTTGGGGATCGAGTCTCGCTTTAAGAACACGGAGGGTAATATCAATTGAGTCAAAGTCATCCTGAACGGCAATATCCAAAAACTCTTCAAAACTTACTAGTTCAGTTTTGATTTTCTCGCCTGAGTCTAGTTTTAGATCACCCACTTTTTCACAATTTCTAGCTATGAAGGTATAAATACACCACTCTATCTTACTTACAGGTTGCCCACTATACCAAAGATTAACATCATCTGACTTATAACCAGTTTCTTCTAACAGTTCTCTTCGGGCTGCTACTAGTAAATCTTCATTTTCCTCAACCCTTCCTCCAGGTATGCTAATAAAAGGTGGTTTCCCGGGTTGCTCTTCTTTGGTAATAACAATCTTCTTATCGCTGGTAACTGGGATAACACCCACGGTGTCAGCCCTGACAATTTTTTCAAAAGTCTCGTAAGATCCATCGAACATTTTTTGTTGCCATTGGTAAACGTCAAAAATCTCACCGTCAAATACTTTTTTGGCTTGTTTTGGGAGAGGGTGTTTTGAAACAGGTCGTTGAATATAATACATTAGATTTTAGAAATTAGAAGCTAGATTATGAATTTAGATCTTAGAGATTGGATCATCCAACTTCTAACCTCCAATTTCATTATCAAACCTCCAACAGCTACCATCCATCTTCAAATTTATCGCTGGCGCATAAAAGCTGGAATGTCAAATTCGTCTGAGTCTACTTCCGGTTTGGATGGTTCTGGTGTCCCCGTCTCATCAGTTTTATCTTGCT
Source organism: Candidatus Woykebacteria bacterium RIFCSPLOWO2_01_FULL_43_14 (assembly GCA_001816835.1). Classification (GTDB taxonomy): domain Bacteria; phylum Patescibacteriota; class Microgenomatia; order Woykebacterales; family 2-01-FULL-43-14; genus 2-01-FULL-43-14. Next base: position 4,645 of record MHDB01000006.1, read on the forward strand.
CTTCTTCTTTGTTTCTGACACCATACGATTCGGTGCTAAATTGTCTAATTTCTCGGGCTCTTAGAGTAGCCTCACTAAACCCAGTGGCAACTACCGTAATTTTCACTTGATCAACCATTGATTCATCAATACTAGCCCCAAAAATAATGTTAGCATCAGGATCCGCCGCAGCTGAGATAATCTTAGCTGCTTCATCAACCTCAAACATAGACAAATCAGAACTACCGGTAATATTGAAAAGTATTCCTTTAGCCCCGTCAATTGAGACTTCCAGTAAGGGGGACGCCACAGCAGCTCTAGCAGCCGCTGCTGCTCGGCCTTCACCGCTTCCTATACCAATCCCCATTAAAGCGCTACCTGCATTACTCATAATGGACTTCACATCCGCAAAATCCACATTGATTAATCCAGGCATAACTATAATATCGGAGATACCTTGCACACCCTGACCAAGAACGCTGTCGGCGACTTTAAATGCCTCGAGCAAACTCATTTTTTTGTCAACCACATCCAAAAGCCGCTGATTGGGGATCACAATCATGGTATCAACTTTGTCTTTAAGGCTCTCCACACCTTCCTCAGCCGAAACCCGTCTACGCGATCCCTCAAAGTTAAAGGGCTTCGTCACAACAGCCACTGTCAAAGCACCACTTTTCTTAGCAACCTCTGCCACAATTGGTGAGGCCCCAGTCCCTGTTCCCCCACCCATACCAGCGGTGATATAAACCATGTCTGAACCTTCAACAATGCTACTTATTTTCTCGAGTGATTCCTCAGCCGCTTGCAAACCAACTTCAGGATTACCCCCCGAGCCAAGACCCTTAGTAAGCTCTTCACCTATCTGAACTTTGGTGGGGGCTTGACAAGTAAGAAGGGCTTGAGCATCAGTATTGACCGCGACGAATTCTACTCCTTGGATCTGTTGAAGAGTAATCATAGAATTAAGGGCGTTACAACCCGCCCCGCCAACACCAATCACTTTTATCTTGGCAAATCTGTGCACTTCAGGCTTGATTAACATAAGTAAAAACCTCTATGGGCAGAAGAAACTAGAATGGCTACATTAAGCGACCATTATTGTTAAGCGTAATGTTGAACCCAGTGTATCAGAGTTAAATGTGGTATGCAACAAGGCAGGATTCTGGAAGTTGGATCTCTAAATTAAGGCAGAAAGGATTTGAGCCACTCTATGGCTTTGTTAATAATACCCCTCATTTCAAAACCTTTACCTAGGGGGAGCATATTTTCGGAGCTATCAGAATAGTTTTGGCTATATCTTAGCAGTCCTGTCACTGAGGAGTAACCAGGGGTGGAAACTTCATCAATAAGACCCACCAAGCCACTTGGAGTAGCGACTCTGATAGGCATTCGTAATACATCCTTACCTACCTCATTCATATTTACCGTTTCCGCGGCCCCACCTGTAATTACCAACCCAGCTGGTAACAATCCTGCGTAACCAGACCTTTTTATCTCCATACCAATAAGGGTAAATATTTCCGTAAGTCTGGGCTTAATTATGCCTTCAACTAAAGTCTTACGGGAGATAACACCTAGCTCTTCACTTACACCTATTTTGCTAGTGTCGATTGACTCGTCTCTTTTGTCTTTTACCTCACCTCTTTTTAAGTGTTCCTCTTCATCTTTGTCAGGCAAAACAGTTTTCTTGGCCTTCTTGGAAAGATGCATTTTAATGGCTTCGGCTGATTCTAAGGAACATCTCAGTCCTATGGCGATATCGTTAGTAATATTTTTGCCTCCGACGGGCAAAACTACCGAATGGGCCACAGACCCTTCGACGAAAAGACACACTGAAGTGGTTCCCCCACCAATGTCCACCAAAGCTACCCCAAGCTCTTTTTCAGTGTCACTGAGCACTGATTCGGCTGAAGCGATCCCCGAAAAAACAATATCCTCAACATCAACCCCAACCTGCTGAATACATTTCACCAAATTCCTCATGGAAGTACTAGCACCTGAGATAATATGAGTCTCCACCTCAAGTCTTACTCCAGTCATACCAACTGGATCTTTAATTCCTTCTTGGGAGTCCACTATGAAGTCTCTGGGTATAACGTGGATTATTTCTCGACTTGAGGGAATAGAAATCGCTCTTGCCGCCTCAGTTACTCTTCTAACGTCGTCACTGCTAATCTCGTTTTCGCCACCAGCCACGGCCACTACCCCACGAGAGTTAAGAGAGGAGATATGCGACCCCCCGACTGTGATCAAACTATGAGTTACGTTATGGCCAGCCATTCGCTCGGCAGCTTCAACAGAGCTACTTATAGCGGAAACAGATTCGTCTATGTCGACTACTTGACCTTTTTTTATCCCACGTGACGGAACACTGGAAACCCCAACAACAGTCAAAGGTCCTTTTTTAGTTGCTGTAGCTATTAAAGTTGTAATCTTGGAAGAGCCTATGTCGATGCCAACTACAGTTTTTTCTTTTGCCAAGTGCAAGCCCCCTTTTATACGCCCGTTAAAGGCATTTGTGTTCAAAACGGATACAGACCTGCTTAAACTTAAAGCATCTCAGATTTTGGCAGGTTCAAGTTTTCTTAATTATCTATCAAACCAAGGTTCACGTCAATGAATTTTAGCGATTGTATTCAATAGCCACCTTACTAAAACGCAAGTCTATCTTGGAAGGCAATCTTTTTTCTATTCTAGAGTGTGTCAAGATTGTTTGTAAAGAGTTTACCTGACTAGAGAGCGGTTTAGTTGGGTCTATAAGCACGATCAAACCAGAATCTGAAGTTATCTTGTACGTATTATCATTAAGTTTCTCCACACTAGAGACATTGATAGTGTTTTTTAACTCAGAGTATAAATTGTTCTCGAAATCGCTACTAGTCTCGAACACTGGGGAAACTTTGGTGTCCAGCACTGGTTTGAACCTATCCAAAATGTCTAGAAGATATTTTTGCGGCTCTAAATATTTCAAAAAGAGCGTTCCCATTACCAGCATTAGCAAGGCAACAGTCGAGTAGACAACTATCATTTTTCTCGCTCTCTTACGTTTATTTGGCTTATCCAAGCTAAACTGAGGAGCCGGTCTAACTAATAAATAGCTCTCAGGTCGTTTTTTCTTACCTATGTGCAGCCACTTGCCTAACAAGCTGGGCAATCTTTTCGGCAGCATTTGTCTTAAAAGATTTCTTATAAATTTTGGCATGTTTCTCAAGCTGATCAAGGTTTTCTAAGGCGAGCTGTATAGTGGTAAAAAGCTTTTTAGAAGTCAGTTCTTTCTGCCTCAAAATAATAGCCGACCCAGCCTCAGATAAAACTAGAGCATTTTTGGTTTGCTCATCTTGGGCCACCCACGGTATGGGAATAAGAACACTCGGTATTCCCAAAGCGGCCAATTCGGTAACTGTATTTGCGCCTGAACGACTAATAACTAAAGTTACTTTAGCCAAGATGTTTTTCAGTTCCTGGGTATCAAACCACTCTTTACAATTATAATGGTCTGAGGCGACCTTGGATAGCTCATTTTTAAGGCTTTTGGAGCGTTCGTAGTCTTGGCTCAGGCCCGCACTTCCTGTTTGGTGCACAACATCAAATATCTCCAGAAGCTCAGATAAAATCTCAAAAACCGCTTGGTTTATCACATGGGCTCCCTGATTACCCCCAGTGAAGTACAAAGTTGGCCTTACGCTTAACCGTCTTCTTATAGAAAGCAGTTCCTTCCTAATAGGATTGCCCGTCAAGACTACTTTATCAGCTGGGAAGTAGGACACAGAGTTAGGCCAAGATACCGCAATCTTATCGGCAAACTTGCTGATTATCTTATTGGACATACCAAAAACAACTGTTTGTTCATGGGTTACAACTCTGATATTCATAAGCTTGGCGACTACCACTACAGGCAACGCCAAATAACCGCCAAACGAGAGAACAACATCTGGTTGAATTTTCTTTAAGTACCTGTAAGCTTGCCAAAATCCAAATGGAACCTTGGCAAGGGAAACAAAAGTAAAACGAGTAAGTCTCCTCTGTAAACGCCCAGTCGTCAGTGGGTAAAATGGGATTTGAAGATCGGCAATTACCTTCGACTCAACAGAAGGCGTGTTATCTCCTTCCATTGAATAAAGGCGCCCGATAAAGTGGATTTCAGATTGACCCTTTTTTAATTCTTCGATCACCGCTAAAGCCGGGGTCAGGTGACCACCAGTAATAACTACCTTCATTGTGAGGGTATTTTAACACAATCTGATTTAGTTGCAGAAGGAGGTAGTAAAAAAGGTAGGGTCGCTTGTTAAAAAAACAACACGACCCTTAGATTAGCGGACAAAATAAGGCACGTCATTCCAGTGTTTACGCCCATTAGGTTCTAATTGTTGAGTTGGCCGAACTGGCTGACGAGTTTCAAGAACACCTTGCAATCTACCTAAGCAAAACGATCCAACTCCCTCGTCAGATACCACCACAGTAAGCTCTCCTTCTACACAAGTGGGTACCGAATTCTCACTTCCTATATTGCTCACAGTACCATCGATAGAAATTCCTATCGTGTGCGTATATCCTTCAGGATCCAAACCACTCATGTCAACTCTAAGTAAACCGCTAAAGTAAGGGTTTACTACATAGTCCTCGTGTGAAGTGTCTGGAACGTCAAAAAGTACTTCCCCATTAACGAGTAATCTAGGCATCTCTTCTCCTTCGGCGTCTCTATTTAAAATCCCACTTCGCGGATAGCTCCGCGGGATTGTGCTGATGCACAACAAAAACGCCCGTATCCCTCTTTCACACATAGTGAAAAAGAAATACGGACGATCTAGTCGTGGTACCACCGCAATTCCTAGGTTTTTAAACCCAGCTTATCAATGCTCCGCCGAAGCGACACATCTTTGTTCTGTTACGGGAACTTCCCGTCGAATCCTACTTGCTAAATTTTGGAACTTAGGTTCAGATTCGCGACTCCCAGGGGAATAACAAGCTCTTCTGCATCCCACTCTCACCTTATGGGACTCTCTGTTCAGAAGATTTATCTTGCACGTTCCTGGTAATAACGCCTTTGTTATTAACTTAAGAGGGATTTTATACTAGAATTGGTTATTTTGTCAATATTTTTATCTTCCTACAAAAACCTACTCAACTTTGTTAGAATAATTAGGTGTTCAAAAGTTTGGTTCGCGTTGTCGGTATACTACTACTAACATTAGTTGTTGTTTTTGTCATAGGAGAGCTAACTGTTCGCTATCTCCAGGACAGAACCAAACCTCCTTCCAAAGTCAGACAAAGAGATTCTGTTACCCACCACTCGTTCAAGCCCAATACCTACGACGTAGCCCGCACCCCTGAGTGGGAATCTCATTTTTCGATTAACTCCCAAGGACTTAGGGATAGAGAATATAATATCGAAAAGCCCGACAACACTTATCGAATATTGATGGTCGGAGATTCTTTCATTGAAGGGCAAGGCCAAGAGATAGAAAATACTGTCAGTAAATTACTCGAGAAATCCCTGGCTAAACCAAACAGCAACAAAAAGGTTGAAGTTATAAACGCTGGCGTCTTAAGCTATTCTCCTCTCCTAGAATACCAATATCTAAAAGCGAGAGGCCTAAAGCTAAACCCGGACCTGGTAATACTTAACTTCGATATGGGCGACACGATTGACGATCAATGGTACGAGAGCGAGCTAATAAGGGACGCGGAAGGTCAACCCAAAATATTTCGAGAACCTCCTGATCTATACACCGACATGTACGAAACCAACCAGTTTCTCCCCTTTATTCCCAAGGATCTCAAAAGTTTCCTTCACCAAAATTCACGCTTGTATTTAGTGTTAGCTAACAGCATTAAAAACAAAAAACTAATGCTATACCCCGAAATTGGCAGCGCAACCATCAAACCAGGCATTCCAGGAAATGACAAACTGATTGTGACTCGAGATAACATTGAAAATTACGACGACCTTTGGACACTTACTAAAAGTAATCTGAGGTTAATCAAAAGCCTCCTTAAGGATAAAGGTGTTGATTTTCTCCTCACCACCTATCCCTATGGACATCAGGTGAGTGCTGAAGAGTGGTTAGAGGGACGCAAAGTCTGGTTCTTCGAGAGCAAAGTGTATGATAACGATAGAGCTTTCAAAACTCTGGAAGAGTTTAGTAGTAGTGAAGGAATTAAGTTCCACAATATGACCTCAGATTTTCGGGCAGAGAAGAGGCACCCAATCTTTTTCAAAATCGATGGTCACTGGACCAAACTCGGTCATCAGATAGCCGCTTCTTCACTCGAGAAGTATTTATTGGATAATAACTACATTAAGTGAAAAAATTAGCTCTAATTGGACTATTCTTAGTAATAATCACTACATTAGTAGTCTCCAGAGTTCTTTATCTGGACTCCGGTATTCACTTCAGCGAGCCTGATGAATGGTCTTATGATATCGCTTCCAAAAGTCTATCTAACGAGATTATTCCAAAAGTTGCCGGTCGACCTCTCCTTGAGCAAAGTCCTGTCTTCGAATACCTTGCTCACTGGATCAATTCAGTTGTTAAAGACACGGAGTATCCGAAAACCTTCCTCGCTACCAGAACCATCTCCGTCATTTCCTCAATAGTGTTGGCGTTAGTAATATTTCTCTACACCAGGAGAAAAGAAAATCCGACCGTGGCCTGGTATTCCTTGATCTTTTTCACCCTGACCCCCATTGTGCTCTTCTACTCAAAGATGGGTTTGAGAGAAATGCTACTCATACTTTGTCTTTTCAGTTTTTACTTATGTTATGAAAAATTTATGTACACCAAAAGCAAAGTAAAATGGGCAGTCTTGGCTGGACTCACTTTAGGGATCTCGGTTCTAATCAAGACGACCGCGCTGATCTTTTTTTTGATACCCT
>MHDB01000007.1 GCA_001816835.1 Candidatus Woykebacteria bacterium RIFCSPLOWO2_01_FULL_43_14
TAACTCTGATCAAGTCACGCCCTGAACCCTCTCGAGAAACCTCCTCTTCAATAGTCTTTAAGCTTATCGGACAAAAAGGGCAAGCCACCTCTATCCGAAGATTGTCCTTTGGTCTGAGACCTCGTTTCGGAGCTATCACAACCCATTCTCCAGTAATCGGATTTTTCCTGAATTCAAAATCGGGCATAGGCATTTAGAACATTAGACTTTAGACTTTAGATTTCTAATTAAGACAGTACACATCTTCCCAACCTCATCAGCAATACGAATCAAGCCCTGATACTCCTCTTGATTAATGTATCCGAGGTCTCTTGAGAGATAGAGATGATACTTCGTTTCCTGCAAAGAGGCAAAAGCAATGTTAAGAAATTGTAGGTATTCACCAATATTTCTCCTTGCATTCCCTTCGACAATATTTGCTGGTACCGAACTTGCAGCTCGCCTTAATTGCTGTACCAATCCAAACCTCTCTTCATTCGGGAATTTGGATGACACTAGATATACTTTTAGCGTCATTTCGTGTGCCTTTTCCCAAACTTTTAAATTCTCGAATCTATTTTCTAACATCTAATGCTCTAATTTCTAAAGTCTAATCATCCCAATAGCACTTTAACATCAATATTGCTAGACTTTTGGTGCGTAACCAGACTACCTTTCACCACCTCGCCATTTACCTCTACTCTTACCACTCCTTTATTTACACCCTTAGGGTTTAACACTTCAATGTGGTAAGTTTTGCCTCGGAAAACCCTTTTGATGCTAAAGCTTTTCCAGTGTTTGGGGATACAGGGATCAATAAACAAACCCTCATAAGTAGGACGTACTCCCAAGATCCAGTCAGTACAAGCTCTAAGAAACCATGCCGCTGAACCCGTCATCCAGCTATAGGAACCTTTCCCAAAATGGGGATTTTGCGGACCGAAAACAAACTCGCTATAGACGTAGGGCTCGACCTGATAAAGATCTGGATCCTCTCCTCGATTGATAGGGCAAGTTTTTTTCCAGATCTCATATGCCTTGTCCCCCCTCCCCAAGATACACTCCGCAATAACCGACCAGGCAACTAGGTGGTAAAAAATAGTACCATTTTCCTTAGTTCCAGGAGCAAACTGAGAGATAACGCCTAATTCCTTAGATAGATGGCTGTAGGCTGGCAAGAAAATACAGGGTCCATAGGCTGTGTCCAAATGCTTCCAGACTGAGTCCATGGCCGTAAGTCCCCTCTTCTCATCAGCCACCCCACTCATAACTGCCCAGGTCTGGCCGTCCAGATAGATTTTACCCTCACGGTTCTTATGGCTCCCGATGAATTTGCCATCATTATCCGTTGCCCTGATATACCACGCCCCATCCCAAAAATAATGGTTGGTGGTGGAGCGAATCCTCTGATAGATATGGCTGTACTTATCTAGTAGATCGCTCAGGCTCTTCTCAGTTTGGTTAAGTGTTTTGAGATTAACTGATGAGGACGAAAGGCGATCTATCAACGGGACCAACCTACTAATATTCCAGCACACATGATTGGCAACCATCAGTGACTCAGCCTTAAGTCCGACTCCCCCACTCAGCGCGTCATTCCAATCCGCTGCTCTTCGCAAAGGGATGCCGTTCGGGCTAACATGGTACAAGGTGTTGTCCAGTGCCCTAAGAAGATGTTCAAAAACACTTTTCTCGTCAGACTTGTCATTCTCAGGGCTATCATAGTAACTAATTTTCTTTGCTAAGAAACTAAAGTCAGCGGTTTCCTCCAAGTAGTTAATAATCGCCATCACCAGCCACTGACAATCGTCAGAGTGATTCGTTTCCACACCTTTACCCGTTGCTCTATTCCAGTTATGGTTGACTCTTCCATCAAGATATTGGTTTTGTAAAAGCTCTACCAGAACACTCTCCGCTAATTTCTGATCCAGAGGCAAAATCCCATAAATATGCTGACACTCATCCCTAAAACCAATATCCCCACCACCAATATAAAGCGAATCAGATTCACCCCAGACGCTCGCCATCCAAGCCTGATACTTGGTCCAATAGTTAACCATTACGTCAAAATTATGATCGGGTGTGACTACCTTTAACCTAGAGCTAAAATCCGACCACTGCTCCGCAACACGTATGTACTCGGAGTCAACTTTTTTCTTTGGGTGGTATTTTTTTACCAGTTTATCCGCTTCTGACTTACTCTTAGCCACACCTAAAACTACGTTTATACTCAAAGACTGCTTTGGCTTTAAGACCAAATCCTTTTTTAGCACTCCAACAGCGTCTTCGCCAATAGCGTTGTTATTTCCTGATGCATTAGCAAATAAACCTTGTGGATTACTCAAATATCTATTTTGCCCAACAAAGGCACTTTTACTACATTCCCAACCATCAAAGTCTGTGTCTCCAGATAAAAAAGCCACCATTCCCCAAGCGTCACCAACACGATCCGGTCTATCGCCTCGGGTTTTGGTTCCATAGATGGTATTCTTTTCGTAATGAACATTGTTGAAAAAAACATCGAAATTTCTGTCCGTGAGATCCCGGTAAAATGACCCTAAGACCCATTCAACATAAGTGTGTAAGCTTAGACGTCGAACCCTAGTGTCCAGATTTTTTACCTTAATTCTCCACACTTCAAGCGTATCATCAAGTGGTACAAAATACTCAATCTCTGAGTAAATCAGGTTAGTCGTGTTAGCTATCTTGGTATACCCCAACCCATGGACGGACTCCCAACTATCGTATTTGCCCATAATAGGTTGCCAGTTGGTAGACCAAACCTCCCCGCTGTCCTGATCTCGAATAAACAAGTAACGTCCTGGCCGGTCTTGCGTAATCGAATCACCTGGGACTTCTCTAGTTACTCGGTTGTACTTAGTGTCGTAAACAAAGGAATACCCTCCTCCGGTAGCACTCACTAGAGCACAGTATTTACGATTTGAAAGAAAATTTAGCCAAGGTTTAGGCGTGTTCGGATCGGTTACGATATATTCTGTTCCAGAATCCGAAAAGTGCCCATATTTACTCACTCAGCACCTGCCCTGAAAAAGGGGTTTGAGGCAAATTATAGGGGACCTGAGCAGTGGTACTTATCATATATGCTTACCTAGAGTTTAGAGTGCTGTTATAAGCCTGTCAATACAACCTAAGGCATTCGAGAAACCTTGGCTAAGCTTAAATAGGCCATTAAGTAGCAGATTATCGATTCGGCCCCTTTGTTACGACTTACACCACCCTCCCCCAAACCATCGTAGACAGCACCAGTCTCAGGAGAGAGCATCGGCGTATTTATCAGATTATTACCACCAAACCAATCGAACCAGTCGTAAGCTAGGTCTAGATACTTAGGGTCTCTACTGATTTTATAAGCTTCCGAGTACGTCAGAACCATATCAGTCACATCAATCACTTGTTGGTCATAAGTCGCCCTAGTCTCACCTCGAGTATACCAACCCTTATTCCCAACTGGCGAAGGCTTTCCACGAACCCGGGAATTTTGCTCCAAAAAGTCCAGAGACTCAAGGGCAACTCTCAAAGAACTAGCATTTTGTGTAATTTGGTAAGAATAAAGCAAACTCAAAGGAATAGTTGAATTAGCATAAGTCAGAGAATTTTCATACCACTTCCAACTAGAAGATGCATTGTTTAACCATCGATCTAGAATTTTATTCTCTATTTCTATAAGTTTGTCCATGTAAAATGTGTTTCTAGGAAAAACTTTAGCCAGATAGCCTAACCCTATTACACTATAAGATAGAGCTCTAATATACGTAACTTGATCAATTTGTTTACTCGATTTATCTATTATTAACTTAATATCAACTTCAGTTTTGTTTTCTTTATTAAAAAACAAAAAGTGCCCCAAAGACCATAATACTCGGCCAAAACTATCTTGACTGGTATCGTGAGTCAACACTTCTCCTTCTGAACTTATATAGTTAAAAAACAGGCTGTCGGATTTCTGAACTTTTTCTATATAATTTACGTAAATCTTTTGGAGTTTTTCTAAGTCTCTACCTAGTTCTTTACTAGAGTCTTTGTAAAGATCCAAGTAGTCTGTTACAACGATTAGGGCTCTTGTTTGGTCATCAATACTATAGCCATGCTCCAAAGCCGGGTCGTCCCATAAAGTGTGCTGGATTATTCCCTTGTCACTATTAAGGAGTAAAAAATGCGTTAAGTTTGGGGGACTCTTAAAATCAATTTCCATAAACTGATCCTGAAGTACTTGGGCCTATACTTTAACAGCTAGTTCCTCTCGACTTTCTTTGGCAACAAGACGAAGTAAGTCCAAATGCTGCAGGGCTACATTAGACCAAGTCATATGCCTACCGTAATCGTAGGCCTTCATTTCCATTTCTCGCATCTCTTTGGGGTTGTTAATTAGATACACCATCTCATCAGCGATTCCCGCCGAGCTAGCAAAGTCGGTAAGAATTCCTCTTCCCTTAGCCAGCACTTCTTGGGCGTAGATATACGGTGTTGAGATGCAGGACTTCCCAGCCCCAACGGCATAAGCTAGTGCCCCACTGGTGATCTGCTGCGGGTCCAAATAAGGAGTAATATAGATATCAGTCGCGCGAAGGTAATCAACAAGTTGATCTATCGGGATATAGCGGTTCAGAAACCTAACGTTCTCTTCGATCTTGTACTTCTTCACCAGGGCCTCAAGTTCGTGACGGTAGTTCTCATTCTCAAAACGAGCTACCACAGGATGAGTACGACCAATTACAAGATATATAATAGTAGGATCTAACTTAGCTACCTTAGCAATAGCCTCAATGGCATACTCGATCCCCTTGTTACGAGAAATAAGATTTATCGTCGAAGCAACCTTGCGCCCCTTTAAACCCGTTTTCTCTTTAAATTTCTCTGATCCACCCAAAGGTATGTCAGGCACTCCGTGATGAATCATAAGTACTTTTTTTCGGTCAATCCCATAAATCTCGGTAAGTCTCCTAATTGCCTCAGTTACCATAACAATAACCACCGTGGATTTATCAGCAATCCGTTTGATAATTTCTTTTTGATTAGGCGAGGGCTGCTCAAGAATGGTATGGAATGTGGTTACCAAAGGCTTCTTAATGCGTTCCACAAAGCTTAGGATATACTCGCCGTTCTTACCCCCGTTTAATCCAAATTCGTGCTGTAAACTGACCACCTCACTACTGGAACGGTTTATATAGTCAGCAGCACTTATGTAGTCTTCAATCTTATTCTGATCTATTTTATACTTCACTTCCCAAGGATATGTGACACGCTGGTCTGGATCATCCAAAACCATGATCTCGGCTAAATAATCAGGATTCAACTCGTTAACGGCGTTGGTCAAATCCTTGGTATAAGTGCCAATACCACACTCCCGGGGAATGTAACTGGAAACGTAGATCGCGCGTACTTGACGCCCAATTCCCTTAAATTTTGAAACTATACCGTTTTTAACCATAACAAACCTTTTCTTTGAGTACTTACAAAATGTGGCACGTGAAACCTAGGCTAAAGGCAGCAAAAAAATAGATCAATATTGATTCTACCTTTCTTAAGTTAAACAGTCAAATTTGACAGGTGCTAGCGCTTATGTACCAAGAATACCTCTTGACAAACCGGTAACAACGTGTAACTATTATATAGAATCGTCCAATTTGTTAGCCGTAACTCTGATCGACGCGAAGCCTAATTCGAGACACTTTTACACCAACATCAAGGCTTTAAACAGTAATGAAAAACTCCATGTAATCTGGGTTACTAAACTCTTACACAGTTACACAATACTTGGTGTTTAATTAGACGACGGATCCCCTCGTAGCACATTAACAACCTGTCCATGTTAATCGTTTTTAAAAACCTCTTGATCGTATCTGGAGTTAGTTAAAATAGCTCACAAAATTTATCTTGTGGAAGTTCCGATGTTTTAGCTTTATGCGCCTTCATTGTGTAGTCGGTGGTTACCAGCGTTGTAAAACCAACTAGTACCGGTTCACGAAGCTGTAAAGATTTGTTTGTGGGTAAGAACTAAAGAATGTCGTCGGCAATGGCCAAGTAGTCCTGGTTCCTAGTTTAGTGTCTAGTCTATCTAAATAACTGCTTTCACTTTTTCTCGAGCGCGATAGCAGGTATTTTGGAAGGAGATCATAGGAGGTCGTTATGAGAGTCGTATAAAAGTAGTTTGAAAATTGGAGAGAGTTAGATTGCCACAGGCGAGTCCTGTTTATGTTTACCCCTAGTTTTGTGGGTAATCCCCGGCCCCGTGCTGGTTTTAGAGTTTGATAGTCTTAAAATATCAGACCCTGGAACGAGCACGGGGCCTTCCTCTTTATCTAGACTTTTTATTCGTAAACTTTTCTTTTAACACTGCGAACACGAACTTCGGAAGGGCAAGCTGTCTTCTAAAACGCCTTGGTTCTTGTAGAAGTCTGAACAACCACTCCAAACCCAAATTACGGATTACTTTTGGAGCTCTTACTTTGTTCCCAGCCAAATAATTTAACACTCCCCCTACACCTATTGACACCCTCACAGGCAACCTACCAAGATTACGGTCAATCCATTTTTCCTGCTTGTTTTGCCCATAGGCAACCAAAAGAATATGAATACCACCATGCTGACGGGCAAAGCTTTTTATCACATCCCCAGAACTGGTGTCAAAGTCCTCCCCAGGTCCTCCTTCAAAACAGCCAATGGTAAGATCAGGGTATTTAGCCAAAACATTGTCCGCTGCTTTATATGCAGTCTCACCCCTACCCCCAAGAAAGAAAAACACCCATTTATTCTTGTTACCGACATCCAACAGTAAGTCGACTAGATCCGCCCCACTACTACGGTGTTCTAGACCTCTATTAAGCAACCTGGAAGACCAAAGGATACCTATCCCATCGGGAATACTGAGATCAGAACCGTTCAGGATTCTTTTGAAATCAGCATCCTTTTGCGCCTCCATAACAAATTCAGGGTTGGGAGTTACGACGTAGTAATTCTTTCTTGAGCTCTTACTACGCAACATTCCTAAAATGGCGTCTAAAGCATCATGTAAGGAGGCATTATCAAACTTAACCCCAAGTATTTCTGGTTTCATAGAAATTACTTACTTATCCACAATTGTATCTTACTGATTGTAAACCTTTTCAAAAACTTTAATCGTTTCCTCAGCACACTTATCCCAGCTAAAATACTGTACACGGTCCTTGCCTCTTTTTATTAGCTGATTTCTTAGTACATCATTTGATATAATTTGTATTATACATTCACCGATACTATCTATATCATAAGGATCAACAAGCAGTGCGCTGTCTTTGGCAACCTCAGGCATGGAAGAAATATTGGACGTAAGCACCGGCGTATGGCACGCAAAAGCCTCAAGAATAGGTATCCCGAAACCTTCAAACAAGGACGGGTAAACAAAAGCCTTCGCACCGCTATAAAGAGCTGGCAATTCCTCTGAGGTTGTATACCCCAAAAACTTAACTTTATCTCCTATACCCAACTCTTTAGGTAGTTCCATAATTTTTCCATCCAACCAACCTCTCTTACCCGACAAAACAATATCACAATCTATCTTTCTACAAACCTTTGCATACGCTCTAAGCAAATTTTCGAGGTTTTTGCGGGGTTGGATAGTCCCAACAAAAAGTAGGTAACTACTTAAACCAAATTTTTGTTTTACGGCCTCTATCGCTTCGTTAGAAGAGGGCTTGTAGTTTTTACTATCAAAGCCTTCGTAGACAACAGTTATTTTCGCTGGATCCACACCAAGTTTAGTAACCAAATCCTGCTTGGTAGCCTCAGACACAGCGATTAGATGGCTAGCTTTCTTAGCTGCGTAAACAGTTGATTTATTGAGATAAAACTTCTGCGGAAACTTGTGGTACTCAGGTAGGAATTCGTAACCTAGATCGTGGATAGTAACAACAGTTTTCATATCTTGTCTTCTGAGTACTGGAAGGGTGTGAGCAGGAATAAAAAGGAGTTCGGGTGGTCTTAAAGCTACTTCTAATGCTAATCCAAGTTGCGTCCACAATCTTGGCAAACTAATTATCTTCTTGCTAATGTTGTCGTGGCTACCAACCCCAAAATCAACGTCCTTGCGCAAATAGATTTCGTATTTATTTTGTCGGTCACTATCGATGAGTGCTGAAATTAAACTGAGGCTATAATTTTCAGTTCCTGTTTTTTGGTCAGATGAGGCACGGGAGCCATCAATCCCAACTAACATACATGTTTCCTTTCTATCGTCGGTTTAAAGATCTTTTATAAATATCAATATTCTCTAAAGCTAAGCCAGTACCATTAACAACACAAAATAAAGGGTTCTCGGCTACATGACAAGGGACTCCTGTTATCTGCGTAAACAACTTATCAAGATTTCGTAGCAAGGAAGTACCACCACTCATTACAATACCCTTCTCTATTATATCGGACGCCAACTCAGGTGGTGTTTGCTCTAAAACGCCTTTTATAGCTTCGACAATCTGGTTTAAGGGTAGCGCGATTGCTTCAGCAACTTCTTGGCTGGATATCTCCATAACTCGAGGTAACCCCGTTATGCTATCCCTGCCTCTTACCTCCGTGTTATTTCTCTCCTGAACAGCAATCGCGCTACCAATGTTTATTTTAATCTCCTCGGCGCTACGCTCACCTATGATAAGATTGTGAGACCTTTTCAGATACGTGGTAATGGCTTCGTCTATCCGGTTTCCTCCAACCCGAACGCTATTGTGGACTACGACGCCGCCTAGTGAGATAACCGCAGCTTCGGTGGATCCACCGCCAATATCAACAATCATATTCCCCGAAGGAAGGGCTATAGGAATTTTTGCCCCTATTGCCGCTGCCAGAGGTTCGTCTATCAAATAAGCTGTCTTAGCCCCAGCCGACAAAGTCGCGTCTATTACCGCCCGTCTCTCGACACTGGTCACACCCGCTGGTACACAAATCATCACCTCAGGTTTGAAAATTCGAGACCGCCCACAAACCTTATCAATAAAATATTTAAGCATAGACTCGGTTATTACATAATCCGCGATTACCCCATCGCGAAGCGGTCGAGAGGCAGTAATCCCTTCAGGGGTGCGCCCTAGCATTTCCCGTGCTTCATTACCAACCGCAACCACCTTGGAATCCTCATCAACGGCAACTACAGTTGGTTCATTCAAAACCACACCTTTACCCTCAAGGTAAACTAGCGAGTTGGCTGTACCTAAGTCTATCCCAATACGTTTATTAAAACCTAACATGTATTGATTCTAACACAGCTCAGGTTGTAGACGATAGGTTTTAGGTTATAGCATGCTACTATCCTGATACTGTATAATGGTTTTAATGAACCGATACTACCTAGGTCTCCTCGCAACAGTACTGACAATAATAGCCGTTTCCACTGTTCTAATTTTCCAAGCCAAGGGTTACAAGCTTGATTTCGAAAACAAACGCATCGAAAAAACAGGCATACTTGCTATCTCATCAGTCCCGACCGGAGCAGCGGTTTATCTTAACGGCCACCTGATAAGCGCTACTAACGCTAATATCCAAAACTTAACTCCTGGCGAGTACCACTTGAAAGTCACTAAAGAGGGTTTTATCTCTTGGGAGAAAAAAGTGTTAGTCTCTGAAGAGCTGGTGACACTGGTCGAGATAGCGTTATTTCCGGCTGTACCTGATCTTAGCCCACTCACTTTTACGGGCTCACACAGCCCTAAGCTTTCTCCTGACGGCCAGAAGATCGTGTACGCCCTCAGAAACGGTGAGAAAAGTGGTCTGTGGGTGTTGGATCTAGCCGACAAGCCGGTTTTTTTCTCGAAAGAACCCAAACAGATTGCTAAAGATAGTTCAAGTCTAAGCTTTTCGGACAGTACTTTTTCATGGACGCCCGACAGCAAGACAGTCCTTGTCACCCTCCAGGAGAACTCTAAGGAAGGCGGCGAATACACAAGGACTTATCTTCTAGTGGCTGATCAACTAAATAATGAGCGGCTATCAGACATCACAACTACTATCGAGAGAACAAAGAAAACTTGGGCTGATGATTATAACTTAAAAAAAGAAGGTCGAATCAGTAAACTTGTTAATATTGGCGCTCAAGAACTGGCTACCAAGAGCGCTAACATCGCCTGGTCTTTAGATGAGAAAAGATTTTTGGTGTACGAAACAGAGGTAATAAAGAACGGAGATAAAGAGCAAACTAAGCTTGGAAAAGCAAAAGTCTATGATAGCAAATTAGATAAAACATTCACTCTGCCTGACGCCGATAGCTACGTTTGGTATCCAGACAGCGCCCATCTCATACTCGTGGCCGATCAGTCCATATCCATAATAGAGTACACTGGGGAAAACCGCTCAACCATCTACAGTGGAAATTTTGACCCAACTATTATCTTCCCGTCCCCTAATGGGTCAAAACTAATAATCCTCTCTAGCTTCAACCAATCAATTAAAGAACCAAACCTTTACACGATCAACCTTCAGTAAATCTTAGGGTCTAGTAGCTTCCTACGAGTTTGGCAGTAACAATCAATCTCCGCAACTGAGTACCTGGCGGGTCGCAAGTTTGCAACGTAAGGATTGACTCTTTCGAGGGGTCAGTTAGATATCTTACGTCTACTGACTCAACTATTTTCTTATCGTAAACTTCGTAATCAAATCTGCGACCTTTAAAAAATGTCACTACCCTATCTCCAGGTTCCAGCTTATTTAGATTAATGAAAATAGCGTTATACCTTTTTATATAATCCAGTATATTTAAAGTAGAGTGGGCAAAAATAAAAACGTTGTTATTTTCCCCTCCTTGGGCGCCCGGATAAGCTGTCCCGGCCGCATGGGCTGCCCCCAGGGCCATAGCGTTCCAGTATGAGTCGTAGTTCGAGCTGTCCACATCAGCAATTATCGGAGCATTAACATTGATCTTTTCAATTACTATTCCAAAGCTAGTATCCACAGGTTTGATGGGGATTGGTGGTGGTGTAGCAAGTATTCCCGCGAAGGTCACACCTTTTTCTGGCTTTGTATAGCCCTGTCCTTCAAGACGATACTCTTTATACCAAAACTTGTCCCAATAGTAAGCAAATTGATTCTGGGCCATCGGCCAAACAGCCAAAATGGTAAGCACAATACCAAAAATAACCAAGGAGTTTCCCAAGGTTCTAACAATAACAAACAACCAAAATTTCTTTTTTGTATCTAGATTTTTCATAAGTCTTGTATCTTTTTTATAGGTTGGAATTTTACCACAAAGTGAAGCTAATTACAACAGACATCTAGTTAACTGGAGTTTATAAAGGTAGGTTAATTTGGTCGGGGTGCAGGGAATTGAACCCTGTACCTCTCGGTCCCGAACCGAGCGTTCTACCGATGAACTACACCCCGCTAATACTACCTTAAAGTTGCGTTGGCCAAGGAAAGACGAATCTTTCCTTGGTATTCCTATCTCTTCTGGCAAGTTACCCATACAGTAATACTCACGGATCAGGTACAACTCCAAAGGCTTTACTCGCTAGCTCTCACTGCTAGTAAATATGGTACCCCCGGACAGATTTGAACTGTCGACCTTCTCGTTAGGAGTGAGATGCTCTATCCAACTGAGCTACGGGGGCAGATTAGAACTATTATACACTTTAGGAATTTTAGAGCAAAATGTGAAGCTAAACTTAGGAATAAAATAACCCTGTATCAGACAATCAACTAAACTTTCTGTTTACCAGTTATTTGTTAGCACAGCTAGTAATTTTTAGCAGTCATAATGTATATTCTGCTTAATTACTAGTTATTCACTAATCTACCAGATAAATTCTTAGACAGTACTCAGAGTTTCAGAACATCACGTCTTCATCTGAACGTTTGTAGGTATGAATCTCATCACTTGTAAACCAGTGATTTATTTCGCGCTCTGCTTCTTCTGGCTCACCAGAAGCATGTATTAGATTGATAACAGCACGTTTGCGTGAATTGGCCAAAGCTGGCGAATCAATCGAAAAATCACCTCTGATTGTCCCCGGTAAAGCAAAAGTCGGAAGGGTATTTCCAGTCAGCAATCTCACGTTGGATATAGCGTGTATCCCCTCCAGAACAATTGCGACCACTGGTCCAGAGGACAAGTATTCTGAATTCCATTCTCGAATCATTTTTCCGATCTCAAGAGGATTGTTGGTACCAATATATTCTATGGGGTCGAGGCCGTACTCAACGTAAGTTTTTAGGCTTTTCTCACCCATTAACTGCATATGCTCTTCATTAACTGGGTAGTGACTCATGGCCTGATCCCTACTGGCAGTAACCATCTTCATGGCGATTACCTTAAGCCCAGCACGCTCGTAGCGCTCCATGATAGGACCAATAAGCCCTCTTTTCACACCATCAGGTTTTATTAAAACTAAGGTTCTTTCAAGTTTCATTTATCCTCCTTCTGATAGTTCACAGTAGTTTGCTGCGAACCGTGAACAAGTTGCTACTGTGAACTCTCCAGTATATCCTGAAATTTATTATCGTCCTTGTAAGGTCCAATCATGGCCAAGTTTAAATTTTGCTTTGTGAACAGTTCTTTTGCGACTGATTGTACTTGATCAGCAGTCACTAAGTCAACGTGATCCATAATCTCAAAAGGAGTTTTAATCTCCTTTTCAAGTGTCTCCTGCAAGAGGTAAAGGGCACTGACTTCTTTAGAATCCTCCAACTCAAGGACGATCTTGCCCTTTAAATACTCCTTAGCTTTAGCCAATTCTTCTTCAGGAACACTTTCCCGAGTAATTTTTTCAAACTCTTTAAGCGTAAGTTCTATGGCTTCGGAAATCTTATCTTTTTGGACTCCAGCGTTAACCACAATCGTACCGCTGTCCAAATACTCATCAGTACTACACCTAACATAGTAACCAAGTCCACGTCTCTCCCGCAATTCAATAAATAACCTGGAACTCATCGTACCACCCAAAATATTACTTAGAACAGCGCTAATGTAGTGGTTCCTATGACCTAGAGGGTATGATCGATAACCCAGTGCAAAATGCGCTTGTTCAGTGTCCTTATAGGCAATCTTTACAACAGGGCGCTCTTGCTTGGAATGATAAGGAACAAATCTATTATCAGTTCTCGTATCCAAACTGCCAAGATACTTTTCTCCTAAGCCTCTGGCCTTCTCGGAAGTGATATCACCAGCAATACCAAGTACGATATTTTGGGGAGAGTAAAACGTTTTCAGGTAGTTCTTAAAACTTTCCTGCGAAATGCTATTTATCGATTCGGTATGTCCAACCACATCCCAACCTAAAGGATGGTCGCCAAATAGCAGCGAGTCGTAAACATTGCTAATGTAGCGAGTCGGCATATCCATATACATCCGCATTTCTTCAAGAATAACGCCTCGTTCGCGTTCGATTTCTTCGGGGTCAAACTTGGAATTCAGTAACATATCTGAAAGAACATCCAGCGAAAGATCGGTATGATTGCTAGCAGCCTTGACGTAATACCCAGTGTATTCTTTACTTGTAAACGCGTTAAAATCCCCACCAACACCATCAATAACAGTAGAGATATCTAGAGCACTAGGACGCTTGGAAGTGCCTTTAAAAAACATGTGTTCAGCGAAATGGGCAACCCCATTCACTTCCCACGTCTCATATCTAGCGCCCGCGCCGACCATAATCATGACTGTAGCGCTTTTTACGCCGTCCATGGGCGCGGTAATTACTCGTAAACCATTATCTAAAGTCTCTTTGGTAAACATAATCGAATTGTACCACTAACACACTACTCCAAAACAACTTCCTCTATCTCAATAGACCGGTCGTCAAAAACATCAATTAAATCAAATCTGGGCTTCTGAAGATTACGCTCCAAAGTGATCGCTCCGACAATTCGTATCTTTAAACCACTACTCGGTTCTTCATAACTCGAAGATAGATGGTGGTCTCCAGCAAAAACCCTCTCCACTCCGTAATCCGACAGGAGTGACAGAAGCTCATCTGTTTCCTTTTTCACCCCAGAGTTTTCCCCCTGCTTTTCCCAAATAGTTCGATAGCTTGTCGGGTGATATAAAGGCAGATGCATAAAAACCAGGATTTTTTTCTCATTGTTGGCACTTAAATCTTTTTTCAACCACTCCATTTGATCTCTACCGATCCCTCTTTCTGTATCAGAAGTATCTATTAAGATATGGTGTACACCATTTTTATCAAAAGACTGATAGGGGGAACCAAAAACCGCTCGGAAATTTGCTATGCCCGACTCCCAAAGGTCGTGGTCCCCCGGAACTGAATAGTACGGAATTTCACTATCATCAAATATTTGCTTCATCTCATTAAGTTCTTCTTTAGTACCTACTTTAGTCCAATCTCCTGTAATCACGATATACTGAACCTTTTTTTCTTTGGCTGCAACAAGTGCAAGTTGCGCATAATTTTCGTCGCTATGAATGTCACTCATAACGGCGAAGCGGTACAAGGAATTACGATCATAAGGGTTCTTACTGCTGTTCGGCAGATACTTAGCCAGCAATTCCAAAAGATCAAAGCTAATATTAAGCGGGTTATTCCCACTTGTTTTCACATAAAAACTATAGCTTACTAGTAATAAACCTATCATTATTATCAACAATATTATGTTTCTTAGTATATGGAACATAATTAAAGACTCTTTCTACATTCTATCTGGAGCGCTAACGTTCAATACCTGAAGCAACTCAGCCAAAGTTTTCATCGTTACCCTCACAAGGCCTAAACGTGCTTCTCTGAGTTCGCTAGGAGCATCTATAACTTGATGCTTCTCGTAAAACTTATGGAATAGATCCGCTAAGGACATGGTGTACTGGGGAATAGCTTGTATCTCGAAACTATTACTAACTGAAACAATCATGTCTTTAACCATAACAATCTTCTTCATAAGTGCGATCTCCTCAGCTTCTTTAAGAAGTGAGGCATAATCTATAGCGGTTTCTTCTTTCCTATCCAAACTCTGGGATTTACTAAGTATGTTTGCACATCGAGCGTGAGCGTATTGGATGTAGTAAACAGGATTGTTGCTAGATTGCTTTTTAGCCAAATCAAGATCAAAATCCATATGAGTATTGACGGAATTTAGCAACATGAAAAAGTTAAAGGCATCCCTGCCAACCTCATCCAGCACCTCTTGGGCGGTAACAAAATTACCGGCTCTTTTTGACATTTTCACAAATTCTTTGCCCTTTAGGACTCTCACGTACTGATAAAGAATCACTTTAAATTTACTTACGTCGTATCCCAAAGCGCTTACTGAGGCCTGCAATCTAGGAACATGCCCATGGTGATTACTACCGAAAATATCAATTACTATTGACGGATCCGTTTCGAATTTTAGCTTGTGGTAAGCAATGTCATTGGCAAAATAGGTTGTCCGACCATCACTTTTTATCAGAACACACTCTCGGTCTTTGAGAAACTCATCTTTAGGTGCGAACCAAACTGCCCCATCTTGATCCCGAACGAAACCTTTTTCTTTAAGGTAGTCAAGAACTTTTTTTGTCCTATCAGAGCTAATTAGATCATTCTCTGACTGAATATAATCAAAGTGGATACCTAACTGGGCGCAAGTCTCTAGAGTTTGTTTGTGAAGCTCGTGAACTGAAAAATTGGCTAGATTTTCTACTAATTTTTCTTTATCTGATGTTTCCGACTTACTAAGCTCTTGTCGAGCCTTTTGAGCCAACTCTTGCACGTAATCTCCCTGATAACCATCCTTAGGGAACTCTTGTTTACTCCCAAGTTTAGGTTCAAAATAGTATAAAACGCTCTCTCCTAGTTTAGTCACTTGACCACCAGTATCGTTACATACGTATTCTCGTAGAACTTTGTAGCCAACCTTTTCTAAAACACGGCAGATTGTTTCGCCAATTGGTCCTCCACGAGCGTTCCCTATATGGAGAGGCCCTGTGGGGTTGGCGGAAACATATTCAACCCTGGCTTGCTTACCCAGTCCGAAGTTTTCATAGTCAAAACCAGCAAGGTTTATACGCTTTAGCTGATCGTAATAAAACTCCTCGGTTAAGTAGAAGTTGATAAAACCATTCTTAACCTCTATTTTTTTCAAACTTGGGTTCCGAGGAAAACTATTTTTAAGGCTAGTAGCAATCTCGTTTGGCGATTGCTTTTTCATGGCCGCCAGAATTAGGGCGACGTTAGAGGTGTAGTCGCCAAGTGCGGGGTGGGTTTGGTTCTCTACACTAACCAAACTAGTATCAAAACCTAGATGTTCTATTGTCTTTTTTAGTTGTTCACGTAGTTGTTTCTTCATAGCACAAACTCATTTATCCGTCTTAGTATACCAGCTCTCCCCATCTGTCACAACCTCAACTGAACCTGATTTGTCTGTCCGGAAAACCTTGCTCCCCGAACTTTCTAATTTTTCAATAATTTCCCCAGCGGGGTGACCATACTTATTCTTAGCCCCAACACTTATAATACTTATCTCAGGCTTAATCAGTCCCAGAAAATCTTGGGATAAACCAGTTTTTGAGCCGTGATGAGGCACTTTCAGGACACTAAGTTTGTCGGTGGGACCCCAAACGCTGGGAAAGGTGTACGGTTGGCTCTCTTCGCCAGCGTCTCCCGGAAGTAAGGCCTTGAAATTTTTGTATTCCAAAAGTAAAACAATCGAAGTTTTATTCAAATCCTCGTCTTCCAAGACTTTCTCAGGTGGCCACAAAACTTTGATTTTGAGACCATCGTCAAAACTTATCTCATCCCCAGGCTTCGGAGCACCCACAACGGTGGTCTTTTCCCTCATCAAGTTTAACCAGCTTAGATAAATATCCGTGGTGTGGAGTACCTTCTCCATCCATACCTGACCAACCTCGTACCTTTTCAGGACCTCTATCAGACCAAAAAGATGGTCTTCATGAGGGTGGGTGAGTACAACCATGTCAATCTTACGTTCAAAAAAGGGTAACTCCTTACCGAGTAGGCTTACGATTTTGTTGTTCGTGCCCCCATCAACCAAAATTCGTTTGCCACTTGGGGAGGTGATCAGTATTGAATCTCCCTGCCCAACATCGTAAACCTTGAGATGAAGTTTGGAATCAGGCAAACTGCCCAAAGCCGACCAAGAAAGGGCCAAGGCGAGCAGTAGTACCACTAAGACATATTTATGGCTAAGTTTTGTCAGCAAGTTCGTTAGCATGTTTTTTTCTGAAACTCAAAAACCCTAGAATCACAAAATACCAGCCAACTAATAGTAAAACATTCTGCTTAGGGAAATAAATCTGCGAATAGGAGAAACTTCCACTTATGGAAATTATTTGTTGAAAAATATCCAAGGGCAGCCAAACAAACCAAGCAGCCACTTTAGCAATCTCCATGCTTAATATGCTAATAAGTAGTGTTAAAAAACCTAGAATCGTGGCTAAAGGGACAGTCCAGAGAACCAGTACATTGACCACCGGGGATATCCATGAAACCGAGCCAAAGTAGTAAACCAAAATGGGCAACACCAATATTTGGGCACTTAGAGTCGTTGCTAAGTCCGAGGACAAGGGGCTAGGTAAAAACTTAAACACCGCGCCAAGAGTATCACCAAATAAAATAATGCCTAGCGTGGCCATGAACGAAAGCTGAAAACTAATCGACTCCAGCACGGTATGGTCGAAAACAAACATTACTACACCTGTTAGAATCAACAAAAAGACCGAGTCAGATACCCTTCCCGCGACCCTGCTCCCCCAAACTAGTAAACCCATGATCGCGGCTCGAATAGTGGGCGCTTCGGCCCCAGTTAGCAAAGTATAGAAAATCACGCACGAAATTATTAGCACAAACGTTATCTGTTTGCTAAATATCCGAGTCATTCCCGACAACCAACCGCAAATTAAGCTGATGTTGTAACCAGAGACCACAACCACATGGATTGTCCCTGTCGCAATTAGTGCCTTTTTGAACTCAGAGGATAAGTCTCCTTTCTCTCCCAAGACAATACCTGATAGCAACGAGGCGTGGGGCTCAGGAAGCAATACCTGAGTGTTCTGAATCAGTTGCTCTCTCAGTACTTCTAACCACTGCAGAAATTCTTGCATAAAATAGCCTACTAGGGGGCAATCACCAAACTCTGAATCTTATCGTAAACTTTTTTGGTGACTATTTTTCTAACTGTTAATTCATCGATACTTTGGTATGGCCTGGCGGAAATTATTTTTCCGGCTGTAACCTCCCCTATTCCCGGCAGGCTTATTAACTGAGCTTCAGATGCGGTGTTGAGGTTGATCAAACCTATGTCGTCAAAACTTTGGTTATCAATCGAAAATTCAGAGTGCTTAATCTCTTCTGAAGAGGTAGGTCTTAGGTTACTAAACAGGCCTAAGGAGATAAAAATGAGACCTAAGAGTACGAAGAAAATAGCTACCTTGTATTTCTGAAGCAAATTTCTCATTGTAATTAGAGCCTACCACTTTTAAAGTGTTTTAGCGTACAGATTAACCCATTTCCGATAGTAGCTGACCAGGTTTCCCATGCCTCTATCTTTCATTTCTTTATCAATTATGCCACCGCGATGAGGAAATTTGTGCAGACGAGGATACGGTGAAGAAAATCCATGGATATAATGAACTAACTCGTGAGCCAATGTGTGATCAACGACCTCTTCAGGAAAAGCAGGGTTTTGAAACATTCTGGTAACCATGATGAGAGTACTATTATCTTCAGACCTTAGACGAATAGAACCAAAACGGGTTCGGGACGTCCTGCCAAATCGAACGTAAACTTTATTTATTTGCACCACATCGGAAAAATGATTTGACCAGATTCTATCTAAACGCGATAAGAGCCAGGCGTTGTTTCTCAAGGACAGCCTCCTAAGTCAGGTTGTAGTTTTTAGTACGTAGTAAGTAGAAATTTTCCCTACTACAAACCACGTACTACGTACTAACTACTAAATCTTAATTACAAAGTTAATGAGTTTATCAGGAACAAAGACTACCTTATCAACGTTTGTGTCAGACACATATTTCTTCACTTTTTCGAGCTTCCTAGCGCCTCCTAGCGCCTCTTCCTTCGACAATCCAGCATCTACAACCATCCTGTCACGGACTTTCCCGTCAACCTGGATAACTAGCGTAACCTTTTCATCTTTAATTAACTCACCATCATAAACGGGCCACTTTTCTAAATGGATTGAGGTCTTCTTTCCCAGCAAACTCCATAGTTCCTCCGTCATATGCGGTGCGAACGGAGACAGGAGAAGCAAATAGGTAACAGCCTCTTCTCTGGTAACTTGTTTTCTAGACTGCAGATAGTTCAAATACCCCATTAGAGAGGCCACAGCTGTGTTAAAATGCAGTATATTGATATCTTCTGATACTTTCTTTATAGTCCGATGCATTATCCTAAGACTATCAGTCACACCCTTGTCATTGCGAGGAGTCGGCGACTCCGTGGCAATCTCAGGTTCGGCCATATTGGATTGTACTAACGTCCAAACTCGCCCTAAGAAACGATACATCCCTTCTATACCTCTGTTGTCCCAAGGGCCTCCTTGGTCATAAGGACCCATGAAAGATAAATATAACCTAACTGTATCAGAACCATATGTTTCTAATAGGTCATCTGGGTTGATAACATTGCCTTTAGACTTGCTCATTTTGTCACCATCAGGGCCAAGAATCGTCCCTTGATGGCGTAAAGCGTGGAAAGGTTCCTCAAAAGTAATCAAACGCTCATCAAATAGCACCTTGGTCACAAAGCGCGAATACAAAAGGTGTAGGACAGTATGCTCAGCGCCTCCGATATACATGTCCACCGGTAGCCAATATTTCACTTTTTCTTCGGAAAAAGGATCAGACTCTAACCAAGGCTCGGTAAATCTAAGGAAATACCAAGATGAATCTACGAAAGTATCCATGGTGTCTGTTTCTCTTTTGGCGGGCCCTTTACACTCAGGACAAGTTGTGTTTAGAAAGTCAGGACTTGTCCCCAAAGGTGAGGTTCCTTTAGGGGTATAATCAACATCAAAAGGTAACATAATAGGTAGATCTGATTCAGGAACTGGGACTATACCACACTTGTCACAGTAAACTATTGGGATAGGGGCTCCCCAATATCTCTGACGGGATACCACCCAATCACGTAGGTGGTAATTTACCTTAGAGTCACCAACTTGATTATCTTTGACGTATTCCTTAATCTTTTGTATTACTTCCTCTGAAGTTTTTCCTGAATATTCCCCGCTATTTACTATGTTTCCGTAGTCTGTGAAAAGTGGGCCGGTGTCTTTTTCTGTGTCATTCCGGACTTGATCCGGAATCTCTGAAACAGATCCTGAAACAAGTTCAGGATGACGGGAATGGTGAGCAGGAACAACTACAGTTTTAACAGGCAGATCGTACTTTTTGGCAAAGGCGTTGTCCCGAGCGTCGTGTCCTGGAACACCCATGATAGCACCAGTTCCGTAACCCATTAACACATAGTCTGATACATAAATAGGTATTCTCTCATTACTTAGCGGGTTGAGGGCGTAAGACCCTGTAAAGACTCCAGAGCGATCTTTATCAGCTGAAAGCCTCTCCAGCTCCTTCTTTTTCCTAGCTGACGTAACGTAATCACTTAAAGCCCCACTGTGTGAGCCTTTAGTCTGAGATTCCGGACTTAGAAATTTTGCAACAAGAGGGTGCTCAGGAGCCAAGACCATAAAAGTCGCACCATAGATGGTATCTGCCCTAGTAGTGAAAACTTTGATGGTATCCTTTGAACCCTCTACTTGAAAGTCAATTTCTAATCCCTCACTCTTACCGATCCAATGGCGCTGCATGGCCAAAGTCTGGCTAGGCCAATCCAGCTTGTCCAGATCAGCTAATAATCTATCAGCGTATTCCGTTATGCGAAACATCCATTGATCAATGTCTCTCTGCTCAACCTCACTTGCACACCGCCAACATTTACCAGATTCAACCTGCTCGTTGGCAAGCACTGTTTGGCAACTAGGGCACCAGTTTGCTAAAGCTTTCGCTCTGTAGGCCAATTTACGTTTGTATATCAGCAGAAATAGCCACTGGGTCCACTTGTAGTACTCAGGTCTAGAGGCTGCTAACACCCTCCCCCAATCGTAACTATTGCCTGTACTCTTTAATTGCTGAGTCATGCGCTCAATATTCTGCTCAGTCCAATCGTGAGGGTGAATTTTTCTTTTAATCGCGGCATTTTCTGCCGGCAAGCCAAAGGAATCAAATCCTATTGGGTGAAGTACATTGAAACCATTCATCCTTTTGTACCTGGCATGGATATCAGCGGGAGCGAAGTTGTACCAATGACCTATATGGAGGTCTCCTGAGGAATACGGAAACATAACAAGGCAGTAATATTTTTTTCCAGTTTGGTTTTCAGGAGTCTTGTAAGTACCCTCTTTTTCCCAAAAAGCCTGCCACTTTTTTTCAATCTTAGGTGGGTTGTAACGTTCCATAAGGCTGAGTATACCGAATCAGGAGTAACGAATCAAGAATTACTTTTCTGGAAAGATGGCTCGTGGGTTTAGCTTTAAATTAGCAGTTGAGATCGATATTTGCTAGATGTATCAAGGCTAACGTCATTGCGCCCACCAGAATGGCTGTTCGCCTGCCGGAGAACAACTGCTGTTAAAATATTTCCCATGCCTCATTAGTATAGCCATCGAAACTCCGGTACTATAATTTATAGTTGCAGACGTTAACGAAGCTGAAGCAGCCGTAATACCGTTACTCATGAAAATAGCTCTATATTGAGCGTAACGCTGAGCAGTTGAAGTAATGCTAGAACCGGACGAAGTAGTAAGGTAATCTCCCGCGTATTTTATATCATCAACCCACACGTTGGCTGCGGGATAAATGTCTGTTTTTCTTAGCATAAGCCGAGTTACTGCGTCTCTGTCTGTTGTTAGTGTGGTGCCTGAGATATCTACAAATTCCCGTTGCCATTTGAAGACACTGGCTGCAACGGTAAATCCGCCCGACGGGAAGGTGGAGCCTGCATCCCAAGAAGCAACTGTTACTGCCCCGCTTGAGGCGGTTATTGCCGTCACATACCCTTGGGCAATATATTCGGTACCGTTAACATTTTCTTTAACAATCATTTGATCGGATTTGTACAGATTGTCACCTTTGTTTGTTGCTCCATAAGCGGTCGCGTCAACTGTGAAGGACAGGTCGTTTGTGTCCGCTATTAGATTGCCTGAATCAAGAGTCGCTCCGAAGTCTATGGTCACATTGTGGGTTCTTTGGCCCACCTCGTACATCTGTCTAGTTTGGGCTGCTGTTAAGGCAGTTGTGGTGACGAAAGGTTCGTCTATTATTCCTCTGAAATTTACCCCTGAGGAACAGGCGCTGTAGCAGCCGAGTTTAAAGTCGGCTGCGTTGTTGAAAATACCTGCCGTGAAGCTTGCGCTTCCTTCCAATACGCCGTTAACGTATAGTTTTGAGGTGGCACCGTCGTAGACGCCGACAACGAGATACCAAGTGTTTGCGACTGGTTTCGTGATGCTTGAGGTGCCGCCATCGCCGGTGATACCGTCGGAGGACAAATTGTAAGAGAAGCAGGGACAGCTTGAGTTGTAGTAGATCATATAGCCCCTGTTGTTTTGCCCATTGTCGTGCCATTTGCTGATGATTCCTCCATACGTTAGAGATGATGATAAATTAACCCATGCTCCGAAAGACCAAGAGCCGCTGCCTGTGTAATCAAGTTTTGATGTTCCTCCGCAAAGGGCGTCTGTACAGGCTAGAGCGCTATCGACACCGTCAAAATAGCGCCCACTACCAATCTTTCCTGGTGCAACAGCTGTTCCTGTTGGGGTAAGGTTGTTAAGAAGACCTGAGGAGTCTTTTAAATAGTAGGAATCTGACCCCGTGTTGGTATGGTTGTCCAGGTGCCAGAATCCACGATTGCTTGCCTCGTATTCGTAATCTTGGAATCCGGTTTCGCTAATGCTTGTTTGCAGATAAGTTCCCGGGCGGTCAGCTGCGATATAAAAAGGTAGTTTGCTGCTTGTTGACAAATCGGTTGAGGAAACGGACTTGGCAACAGAGTGGTCGCGGCCAGATTTATAATTTTCCCAAATTTGGGTTGGTAATTCTGCTTGTCTTTTGACTTGTACTTCGTCAATTACCCCGTCCCAAGAGTTGCTTGAACCGTCTGAATCTATTCCGATATAGAGAGATCCGGTATTGGCAAGAGTTCCTGTTTCTACAATTGAGGCGTCACTTCCTTTTTGTAACCCATCAACAAAAATCTCAATTTGGGTTGTTCCGGTTTTTACTCCAACAACGTAGTGCCACAATGAGTCATCAAAGTCGATTGAGGCAGTACAAGCTGAGTCACCAGGAGTCCAGGTTGAATCGTCGTCTATTGCAAAACAAAAGTCTCCTGAGTCGTCCATATAGAGCTTATAACCGCCTGTTGTACCATCTGCTTTTGTAACTATGTAGTCGTTGTTCGTTGCGATTGTCCCGTTGTGCTTGACCCATGCTTCAACTGTAAAGTTGTCTGCTGCCACAAAGTCTAAAGTCGCGTTATCGGCAACGCTTATGAAGTCTCCTGCGCCGTCAAAGTTTCTGGCAACTCCTGCGTAGCCGTTAACAACTGTGGTGTTTGTTGGGGTGCCGTTATTGGCGTTTACTGACGCATCTTTGATGTAGGATGTCGTTCCTGAGGTTTCTTCAAGGTGCCATAATCCAGCGGTTGTATTTTGGATTTTTGGAACTCCAAAAGAAATTTTTTCGCTGCCTGTGCCTTCATATTTTATTGTGGTGTCTGTTGATGCATTGACCGTATTAATGCCATATCTTGAGATTCCTTCGTAGGTGTGTTGTTGGATGGTTGCTTGTGACAGGGCAGCGTTAAATACTCTTACTTCGTCGATTGTTCCTGTCCAGCTACTTGACGAGCCGTCTGAGTCTATTCCTATATAAAATCTTCCAGTGTTTGCAAGAGTTCCTGTTGCTGCAATTGAGGCATCGCTTGCAACTGAAATCCCATCAACAAACAGTTCTATTTTTGTTGTTCCGGTTTTTACTCCTACCACATGGTGCCAAACATTGTCGTCATACTCGACTGCTGAGGTGCAAGCTGAGTCGTCGGGGGTCCAGGTTCCGTCATCATCTACCCCGAAGCAGAAGTCACCGGAGGCATCCATCCAGAGTTTATAGCCACCACTTGTGCCGTCGGCTTTGGCGACAATGTAGTCTGCGGCTGAGGCAGTGTTGTGCTTGACCCATGCTTCAGCCGTGAAATTGTCTGCTGCTGCAAAGTCTAAAGTTGCATTGTCGGAGACATTTATAAAATCTCCGGCGCCATCAAATCCTCTGGCTTTTCCAAATTTTCCGTCGGTAATATTCGTTCCGGTGGCTGTGCCTGTGTTTGAGCCAGTCGCATCGTTTGCTGTACTGGCTGAGGTTTCATCAATCGGCCAGTAAGAAACAGTGCTGGTTTCCGAGGTGCTGTAAAGATATGCGCCATCCATTGAGGCAAGTTGAGTTTCGGAAGTTACCGGTTTCCAGGCTTCCCAGGTTGAGTCTGGAGAAGAGGTTGTACCGGTTCTGGTCTGGAAATCTATATTGCCCGCGTTATAGTTGGACAAAACTTCTGCTGCTGTTATGGCTCGGGCGTACATTCGTGTTGAGTCTAAGATTCCCAATAAACCACCTGCTGAGCCGCCAAAATATACTGTTCCGGTAACTGTGATGGATGAGTAAGAGGTTACACTTGAGTCTGAGCCTACCGCGACTCCGTCTAGATACATGGTTGCTGATGTTCCGCGGGTTACGGAGACTGCCAGATGGTGCCAATCGCTATCTGCTACCTTTGTCGTTCCTGTGATTGAGACATCACAGCCGGCTGTTGCGCCATCTGTGTCAAGATTGAATATGGGGAAGCCGCTCCCATTCATTCCTATGGAATACCCATTGTTGGTGCAGGATGTGCCATTGGCATTGTTGTTTGAAAATATTGACACACTGACGTCTGATGTTTTAACCCAGGTTTCAAAAGAAAGATCTGCCGAGTTCGGATCAAGATTGTTTGAGGCGGGGTCGGAAAGAGATAGGTTGTCTGCTGTTGCGACGTCACTCAGCATTAAGCCTCCTGCGCCCCAACGCAGATTATCAGCAGTCCAGCCGGATTGTGCTGCGGCGTCTTGAGAACCGGTTGAGGCGAAGTTGTTGAGAGTCATATTGCAGGTTGTACCGCAAGAACCCGCTGCTACGGCTGCTGTTGTACCTGAGGTTTCGTTAAAATTCCATTGGGCAACGAGAGAAGTTGCGCTTGAGAGGGTTTCTCCGTCACCGGTTTTTACTCCTGATTCAGACCAGGAAACAGTGCTTACAGCAGACACGTTACACGTCAGATCAGAAACACTGCTGTTAAATATTCCGTAAGAAAACAGCTGCGCGTCAGCTCTTATTTCGTCCCCGGTTAGTGCGGATCCCACTATCCTTACTTCGTCGATATCCCCATCCCATTCATTTGAAGTTCCGTCGCGATCTACCCCTATGTAGAGGGAATTTCCGTTTTCTAGGGTATTTGATGCTGCGACTGCTCCGTCGTCGGCCACTTCTACACCGTCAACATATAGTCTTAGTTGGTGGATGCCCTGTGCGGATTTCTTATTTCTTACAACTGCAACGTGGTGCCACAATGAGTCGTCATAGTCAAGTCCTGAGGTACAGGCCGAGTCATCTGGGGTCCAGGATGAATCGTCGTCTATTGCAGCGCAAAAGTCGCCCGAGGCATCCATATACACCTTATACCCGCCAGTTGTGGTGTCTGCTTTGGTGAGAAGATAGTCTTCGTTGGTCGCAATTGCTCCGTTGTGTTTGGCCCAAAGTTCAATTGTCCAGTTGTCACGATCTGAGAAATCTAAGGTTGGGCTATCGGCGACTGAGATGCTACTGGTTGTTCCGTTGAAAGTATAGCTTGCTGCCCCAACTCTTTGGGTTGTGGTGTTAAAGCTCATATTGCTTGAGGTGCCGGTGTTGCTGTTGCCTGAGCCGTCAGTCACAACTGTTCCTGATGTTTCGTTAAGGTGCCACATAGCTCTGGTATCAAGATAGCGTGCAAGTTCTTTGTAGTTTGTTTGAAGCGTTGGAGTAGAACTCGAGATAATTCTGTTTTTTGCTCCGGCATCAAACTCTGCTTGGGTGTCGTCAACAATGGTTGGATCAATAACAACCGGATAAACACGATTCGGGGAAAGCAACCATTCTCGATCCGCCGAGATGGTAATTTTGTAACATCCCAGGGTCCCATCAAACTTCAAGTGTTTGTCGCATTGACCATAAGGAACAATATCTAAGTACACATTTGGAGAAACAACCCCTACCAAATCCCCCATGTAAGGGCTAGCGAAATGGAATAGGGGTGATTTGACTTGTTTAATAGACTTATTTTCGTCGTTGTTTGAATAAAAACTCCAAAGACCATTTTTATCTTTTTTGGGAACTACTCCCTTTGTAGTCAATGCATACTCGACTCGGTAGTCACCTTTCAGATTAGCGGGAACTGAGTTCAAAATAATATCTTCCTTGACTCCCATTGGGAAAACTTTATATTCAATGTCAAGTTGATCCTGGGCTTTACCCACTTCGACCGAGTCGACTAAAATCTGTTTCTCTGTCCCCGAACTTGCCTCATCACCAGATTCACTAGAGACCAGCGAAGTGTGAGAAAGGTCTTCTAAACCTAGTATTTCTAAGTCTTTTTTCAAATCATCCTCATTGGTCAGTTTGGTATTTTTCCTAACTGAGACCTGCGGGCTTTCCTCAATGAGTCTCATGGCAATATCCGCTGACCCTGAAGCTACCATATCGGAGAAAGCAAACTGGGTTTTACCTCTTTCCTTTGAGCCAAAACCAACCTGGAAACTGGTATTTACATTCTCATAAAGGTAATCCCCATGTACACCATCAGTGATTTTTAACGGAGTAAGATCCGATAGGGTGATATTTTCCAGGACTTCATTAACCTTTTTGACACTCGGATCATCAGTAGAAACGACTTCAAAACTAAGTTCGATACTGAGCGGAAACGCTCTTTTTGAATCCGAAAACCAGTCTTGATCAACACCTAGTTCCATAATCACCCCTCTGGGTTCTTGGAAAATGTTGATTGATACACTTCCCTGCTGACCTGAATTGTCTAAAACCTTAGGACTGGATAACTGAATAATCGCCTTACCCTCTTTGTCCGAAAAAATATACCTGTTGGTAGCGACTTTTATAACTTGCAGATCCTCTAAGGAAAGCAAAAACTGATGCTTGGCTAAAGAATTTTGGGGTAAGGTAATTGTTTGTTTGACTCCTTTTTCAACGATTTCATAGACTATGTGGAGATCAAGATTATCTTTCGACTCTAAGTAGACAAACTGATCGTTAAAACCTTGGTTTTCTATTAGCTCAGCAGATTTAACCTCGATTCCTTTAGGATCACTCGTCAAAAGATCTTCAGATAGCAAACCAGGATCATCACGAACACCTAGTACTTCTGGGGACACTGTTCCAAAATCGGTGGTGGTCTCCGCAGACTCAGAGGCATTTTTAGTCTGGTCTGCCAAGTCCAATACAGAAGAGGAGGCAATCCCAAGTTTTGGGTCGGTCGGTGTTTTATTACAGCCATCTGGGTTTTCTGGGCACTTACTTTCACCATTAGTCAGTCGAATATCTAATTTAGATGTATTGATATTCACACCAAAACGATGAGATTTTGGGTAATTTTTATCCCCAAAATAAGCTGCCAAATCTTTGTTGGTGGTTTCATAAATATAATCCTTTGACGATGACAGAGTTATGGCATGATAGTCCGCGTAAAGATACCTTAGGTTAAGCGCTAGGTATCTGTCAGCGAAAGGGAATGCCAGTAAAGTAGCCAGGCTGAGGAAAACACTCACCAGCCTTACCCGTCGCGACGGAGCCAACCATTTGATCTCCCTTAGTCTTTTAATCAAGTAATGAAACCCAGTTATGCCGAAGCGTACTACTCCGTCTTCAGAAGCATTTCTGGCCCTCTCTATTAGGTTTTGTGCTAATCCTAAGAAAAGTTTTTTCATATCACTTAAACTTCGATAGATAATCAAGCGTTATTTCGCCAACCATAACGTAATCATTAGCGGTGTCATTGGCCAATTTGGCTTTAATAGTTACAAAGCTTCCAGCTGTCCAAGTACCAGCACTCATGGCATCTGTGGCTACATTGGTCTGAGTCCAGGCAACTGTCCCTGTGGCGACCTCAACAGCGTTAGCCCTAACAGTTCCTCCAGTATCAAAGACAGACACCTGGACACTATTCCCAGCATCAGTCCTCCAACCATAGGCTTTTATTGGATTGCTTGCTGCCCAAGCCGAGAAATCAGTTGGAAGCTGGAACCTAACCCAAATATCATAATCCTGGGTAGCACTAGTACTTGTCCAAGAATAGTAGTTGTGTTCTTCGTTGGCTACATCGTTATCACAAGGAGCTGTCCCGGTTGGGGTAGTTGCTGAATTGATATTTCGCAAGCCATCTTCAGAGCAGAAATCTGAGACCATCGAGCCACTGTTTGAAGATCCGTCGGGAGTCATGACTGCCCCCTCGAACTCAGGGACTAGGTTAATAGTGTACGTTCTTCGCGCTGTCCCAGCTCGCTCTGCGACCGTGGGATCGTCTTGGAGGGTTACTGTGTTTGTTGTTCCCAGAACTAGTCCTGCCGAGGTTCCGGTTGTTGGAATTGTTACTTGGCCTGCTGGGTTTAAGGTCATGATGGTTGTGTCTAAGGTGGGAGATGTAATGTTGCTTACGGTTGCAATGTCGAGCCTGGTTGATGAATTTTCAAACATTAATCGTGCGATGTTGTCTCCGGATCTTCCGCTGCCCAGACCTATTGCATTTGTGTTGTCTGAATTGGTTGCAAATAAAAATGCTGATGTATTTGTTGTTGACCCTACTACGTGAAGTAATTGGGATGGAGTGGTCGTTCCAATACCTACATTACCTTCTATGGCTAGTCCATTAGATGGTCCTGCAGCTCTGGCAAAGGAGTAGCCAATACCCACACTGCCAGCTATAGCTAGAGTATTTGATGGTGAGCTGACGCCTATCCCCACACTTCCCTGTACCGCTAAGCCATTGGTAGGGGCTGCAGCTATTGAGTAACTTATCCCTATTCCTACCCCACCATTGATACCTAAGGCTGATCCTGGGGAGGTAGTGCCTACTCCGATGTTTCCACTGACTCCTCCGATGGAGAGGGTGGCACTATTGGCGGTGAGACCTAATCTGTTGGTGGTTGAGGTGGTAATGGTAGGGTTGGTTGAAGAGAAAGATAGGTTACCAAAGATATCTGTGGCTGCTCCCATACTGATGGAAGAGGTGTTAGATAGACCTAGGTTAATTACCCCTGAAGTAGTAGAACCTGTTCCTCCTTGGATGTTGACTGCTCCTCCTTGTCCATCATCAGCATTTCCTGCATAGAGATTGAGAGATAGTCCAGTAGCA
>MHDB01000008.1:0-138 GCA_001816835.1 Candidatus Woykebacteria bacterium RIFCSPLOWO2_01_FULL_43_14
TTACTTCTGAAGTTCCGCCGCGTCTGAATTCTGGGATTTTCCAATAGGTTGCGGAAGGTGCCAGTTCATCCAGTTACACTTTGGGTAGCTTGCGCAGCCGTAGAACCTTCGACCCTTCCTAGTTCGCCTAACTACCAC
>MHDB01000008.1:147-1202 GCA_001816835.1 Candidatus Woykebacteria bacterium RIFCSPLOWO2_01_FULL_43_14
GCAATCAGGACACTTAGCTTCAACTTTTTCTTCATAGGTCTTGGTTTCCTTACAATCTGGGAAACCAGAACACGCCAAAAATTTACCAAATCGGCCATACCTAATCAACATTGGTTTACCACATAGGTCACATTTTATATCAGTCATCTCAGCTTCAATTTTTACCCGCTGGGAGTTTTTGGCGACCTGCTCCACATGCTTACTAAACGGGGTATAAAACTTTTTAACTACTTCTATCCACTTGGACTCCCCGTCCGCAATCTTATCAAGCTGTTCTTCCATCTCAGCCGTAAACTCAGGCTCAACTTCCTCTTCAAAATTGGTGGTTAGAAAATCACACACCGCGATCCCTAAAGGAGTTGGGGTAAAGCGACGGTCGAGCTTTTCGACATAACGACGTTCCTGAATCGTGCTTAAAGTCGGGGCGTAGGTTGACGGTCGGCCAATCCCCTTTTCCTCCAGCTCCTTAATAAGCGAGGCTTCGTTGTATCGAGCTGGGGGTTGGGTAAAATGCTGCTCCGGAAGTAGTTCTTTAAGCGTAAGGTCGTCGCCTTCTTTGAGCTCTGGAAGTTTGTTTTCTTTTTCCTCGTCTTCACTAGTCGAGGCAGCTTGGTAAACACTTAACCAACCAGCAAATCGAGTAACCGACCCGTGAGCCCGGAACCCGTAAACACCTGCCTTTATCTCAACCGTGGTCTGGTCATAAACAGCTTCAGCCATCTGACAGGCTACCATTCTTTGCCATATAACAGTGTACAGACGCAAGTGATCTCGGTCCAAATCCTTCTTCAAGGCTTCAGGTGTGCGTTCAACCAGCGAGGGTCTTATTGCCTCATGCGCCTCCTGAGCCCCTCGAGATTTGGTTTTGTAGATTCGGGCTACCCTTGCCAGTAAGTTCTGCCCATAGGTTTTTTTTATAAAAGCTCTAGTCTTGTCTACGGCTGATGCAGCCAGATTAACAGAATCCGTACGCATATAGGTAATAAGACCCTCTTCGTAAAGGTCTTGGGCAATTTTCATGGTTTTTTTGGAAGTAAAACCCAGTTTATTAGAGG
>MHDB01000008.1:1436-7035 GCA_001816835.1 Candidatus Woykebacteria bacterium RIFCSPLOWO2_01_FULL_43_14
ATTTTTCAATTTCCCGTTCTCTATCAACAATAAACCGCAGGGCAATTGATTGCACCCGACCAGCTGATAAACCACGCCGGACTTTACGCCAGAGTAAGGGTGATAGTTTGTATCCTACAATACGATCGAGTACTCGACGGGCTTGCTGGCTATCAACCATCCTCTCGTCTATCTTCCTGGGATGTCCTAGAGCCTCTCGGACCGCTTCCTCAGTGATTTCATGAAACACAATCCGTTCGATATCTTGAGGGTTTTTGACAGTGTCTTTAAGCAGGTATTTAAGATGCCAGGCAATCGCCTCTCCTTCTCGGTCTGGGTCGGTGGCGAGAATCAAGTGAGAGGATTTTTTGGAAAGTTTCTTAAGGGAGTCGACAAGAGCTTCTTTATCTTTGGGAATGACGTAATCAATCGCGAAATTTTTATCCGGGTCAATCCCAAATTTGCTTTTGGGAAGATCACGGATGTGTCCATAGGAAGCAACGATTTCATACTCCTGACCAAGAAATCGGGTGAGTGTTTTCGCTTTTGTGGGAGATTCAACGATAATTAGTTCTTTGGACATATTATATGAAAGTATAGCATGAGAGAAAATACCGGTTGCAAGGAATTCAATAGGTTTTTTTATACATACCGGAGCCAAGATTGCGGATAGCTCCGTTGACTTCTAAAAGTGACAAACAACTACTTATCTCGTGACTTGGTTTGGCCAGATTTCTAATCAACTCGTCAATATGTACCTGACTATCAGCGAGTGAGTCAAGTATGGCATTCTCTAGATCGTTAACTGGCACATAAGCTGGCCTCGGAGCAGTTACCACATCAAAACCAAGTTCATCTAAGATATCTTGAACGGCTGTTACCATCTTACCACCTTGTTTAATTACTTTAGCGGTTCCCTGGGACTGCTTGGAAAAAACTGGACCAGGCACGGCGAAAACTTCTCGGTTTTGCTCCAAAGCACAATCCGCGGTAATTAATGACCCTGAGTCCTCCGCTGCTTCAGTAATGAGCACGCCTTTGCTTAGACCGGAGATAATCCGATTACGCGCCGGGAAAGTGCCCGGGTTGGGTGGAAAATCAGGCGGAAATTCGGATAGCAGTACCCCGCTTTGAGCAACCCTATCAGATAGTCCTTTGTTCTCAGCTGGGTAAACACAGTTCAGTCCTCCACCCAAAACCGCGATGGTAATCCCATTGTTTTCAAGCGTAGTCGTGTGAGCTAAGGAATCAACTCCTCTGGCCAAACCTGAGACAATACAGAATCCATGCTGGGTCAGCTCTCTGGCAAAATGCTCGGTCACTTCTCGCCCATAGGAAGTGGGTAAACGGGTACCAACTATGGCAATAGATTTCTTTGTAATACATCGCAAATCACCTTTGTAATACAAAATGGGCGGTGGGTCGGAGATTTCTTTTAGTAAAGCTGGGTACAAATCATCCCAAGCCGTAATAATTGACACATTACTTTGCTGGATTTTTGAGAAAAATGAGTCGGGATCTATTTGTGATCTACCTTGGAGAAATTGGGAAGCTATCTTGGGACCAAGGAGTTCGTTAATATCACGCTCGGTCGCCTTCCAGATATCTGAAGGATTTTTGAGGACGTCGATGAGGACTTTTAGCCTCGCTGAACCGATACCAGAAATACTACTTATGGCAACTAAATACTTTAGTTCTTCTTTATCCATCATCCATCCTATATCCTAAGTCTTAAGCTCTAAGGTGACACCTTCGCGAAGGTGTCACCTTAATCTAGCGACGCGTGCTTTATTACTTCCAGCTTAGTTGCATAATCTACTTGATCTTGAACAAACTGCTCATATGAACTACTTTTAAAATTGCCCAGAACTATCCCAGTATCGCATAACCTGAGATCCTGCGGTTTTAAATATTCATTATAAGAAGACCATTTGTACTGACGAAGATCTTTGACTACGTTTGAGACGACAGGATTTAAGTGAATGTAACGAGAAATATGGACTAGAAGTTCATCAGTCTCTATCAAGACACCTCTAAAAGGTCCCTGGAATAAACTCCCTACCCGATCGTATTTTTTGTTGAAGTACATGCAATACGCAGTGATAAGCCTTCTCATAAAGAAAACTATTGCACGAGGAGTGCTTTGCCTTACGAGCAAGTGGAGGTGATTAGGCATCAAGCAATAACCAAGGATTGTTATTTCGGAAGACATATTATTATTTTTTAGGTTGGGGCGTAATAATGGGTATATTTTTAAAATCATGTCAATAGGCATGAGATAAACTTTCAGATAAAAAAGGAAGGTAGCATAGTCTTGGTCGTCAAGAAAGATATCCCGTTTCTCAACACCACGATTATACAAGTGGTAATAACCACCTTCAACGTATGGTTTGATAACGTTCTTAGCAGGCATAATTCTAGTCTATGATTCCTAAAGGAGCCAGTCAATATCTAAGGTGTCACCTTCGCGAAGGTGACACCTTGATCTATTAGGCAAAAAAGAAAGCGGCTTCAATTTGAAGTCGCCTGTATATACTTAAGTCCGGAGATGTCTCTCTAATAGTTCAACGGTCGGATCCTTGGCGCTAGGTGACGAACAACAGCGGGTAACCCTCTCCGCCAGCGTGTCCACTCAGTCTGATTGTACTGGTTGATATAAGCGTCTCTTTCGACACGAAGCCTTAGAATAACCACCACGTTACATACTCCGTCAGGCATATCAAGAAGAACGTCAAGTCTAGCAACATATGCTTCACGCTCTATATTATCACTAAAGTCCTTTCCGGTTAAACGCTTGGGCGGCGGAAACTGCTCCAGAACATCCTCAAAAGTCACCTTTTCTCCCCAAGGAGCGAAAAAGAAGATCGGCTCCTGAGTATTGATCATGATCTACCTCCTTAAGCAAGGAATTATACTCACAAAAAACTCAAACTTCAAGCAAAAGGGCTTTGAGGGATAAGTTATTTTTTCAGTTGGTCTCGGAACCAATATTCATAAGCCTTACGCACGATCGGAGCAGCCACATTTGATCCCTCGCCAGCATTTTCAAAAACAACCGTCACAACAATAGAAGGTTCCTCAAAAGGAGCGAAAGAAGTGAACCAGGCGTAAGGTTTGGTATCTTTACCTGTCGCCTCACCAGTTCCTGTTTTACCTGCAGTTGGGATTTCAAACTCCCTAAGCGGCCAGGCAGTACCGCCAGGTAAGGTGGCCTCGTGCATACCCTTTTTGACTATTTCCAAAACTTCTTTGGGGACAAAGTTCTCTCTCACCAAACCTCCGCTTACCCCTTTTATTAAACTAGGTTTAAGGAGTCTGCCGCCATTGGCAACGGACACTACAGCGTTATTTAATTGCAACGGTGTTACCAGCATATCACCCTGACCAATCGCGACGTTGTAAGTATTTCCCAAATACCAGTCCTCACCCGTAACCTCTCTTTTCCAATTCTCATCAGGCACCAACCCATCTGCTTCAGAAATCAAACCAACTTGGGTACTTTTTCCAAAGCCAAAAAGCTCCGCCCATTTGACAATCCGATCGATCCCTAACCCAGATTGAGAGCCATGCCCCCCGCCAATTTTATACATAAAGGTGTCTGATGACTCTGCCAAAGCTCGAACCACATCAATAACTCCGTGATCTTTCCAGTCCTTGTAAACAGCACTGCCCAGATTGATCGCTGAGGGAGCCTCAAGTTTGGTAGTCTCATCGATTACCTTTTCGGCCAAAGCAGCCGTGGCTAGAAATATTTTAAAAGTCGAGGCAGGCGGATAGAGCGCTCCCAAGGCTCTATTTAGCAGCACTCTGTTAGGATTGCTGATAATCTTACTGTAATCTATTGGTCTAATCCCCTTAGCAAATAAGTTGTTATCGTAGCTGGGGATACTAACCAAAGCCAGTATTTCACCTGTTGTAGGATCCTGGGCTATAGCTGCCCCACCACTACTCCCAACCTCTTTCATCTTCTTCTCCATTTCCTCGTAAATAACCTTCTGCAGCCCAGCATCGATACTAAGACTGATCTCTTCGCCAGTAGTTGGACTGGTCCTACCAAAAAGTCGGTTCTTGGTTCCTAAGGCGTCAACAGTTATGAGTTCCTGACCATCCTTACCGTGAAGAAGATGCTCATAAAGCAGCTCAATGCCTGATTTTCCAATCCTATCCCCCGCCTCGTAGGAAAAAAACTCAGGTTTATCTAACTCCTCTTGACCTATCTCGGAAGTGTATCCCAAAAGGTGGGCAAAAGCTGGACCATCGTGGTAAAACCTAATCGGGCTCACTTCAACGCTCACTCCGGGAAGATCTTTGTATGAAGCTTCAATGTTTAAAACTAGTTCGTGGTTAACCTCCTGGGCAACCGTTACATTTCCCAAATTTGATTCTGTTTTAACCTTTTCCTTTATCTCATCCTCATTTACCTTGAGAAGAGTTGCCAAATTCTTGATACTTTTCTCGAGCTCGGGGTCTGACAACTCATTAGCCCTTAAGGCAATCCGAAACCCGGGAGTGTTACTGGCTAGAAGTTGGCCGTTACGATCGTAAATCACCCCTCTGGGGGCCCGCTCAATCTGGACTCGAAGCTGGTTGGCTAAAGAAGCCGCCAGAAACTTCGGCCCTGATATCACCTGCAAGCTAATTACCCGGCCAAGGATACTTAACAAAATGGCCACCACCAACAGCTGTAACATCAGTAATCGCCATTTAGATATTTTCAACTTTTCCTCGCTTAGGTTAACACCAAGACCCACAACTTCGTGCCACTGGGTCCCTCGCTCATAGTCTTGGTGGTCAAACGCGACGATATCTTTTCTCTGGTACTTAGTTATCTGATCAGCTATAGCAGCTCTGAGATAGTCCAGGTGTTTCAAGTTTTTCATAGAATCAGGTTAAGCCAGGCTACTATTTTTTCCCAAAGGAATAGAGAGATAACAGAGATCAGGATTAGATCAAATAGTCTTACTTTAGACACAATCTTTCTATATATAAATATAAGGAAAAATATCAAACTATAACCAAAAAGCGAAGAACCCAAAACTAAATTATTGGCCAAGTCAGAACTAACGCCACCAAAAAGCGCAATAGGCAGAGTGTCTTTTTCCCTAACCTTAAGCGACCAGTAGATAATAAAAACGAGCATTAGGTTAAATGGGATTAGCGTTTTTTGTAGAAATAAAAGGGTTGTAATAATCAGGACAGCCTTAAACATACTACTCCAGCAAGAAAACAATACTAAACTTTTCCGGATTGATAAGTAGACTCACCTTAGCCTCCTGGAAAATGTCTTTATCACTTTTAAAAACCTCCTCCACCTTGCCGATAATCAGGCCTTTGGGAAAACCAGCTTCCCCAGATGTCTGAACCTGGTCCCCCACCTCGACCTTCTCTTCTGGTAATATTTTTGTCAGCCTTACCTCCTGTTGATAACGACCAACAGCCAGGCCTTTGGTACCCCTTTGAGTATTGGCGGGAATTTTGAACTCGGGATGGGTGGTAAGGATAATGTTAGCTGAGACTGGACCTACTGCCTCTATTTTCCCAATCAAGATCTCGTTTAACACCACGAGCTGGTCACGCCTCACACCATTATTGGAACCCTGGTCGATCATAAGATACTTGG
>MHDB01000008.1:7042-9194 GCA_001816835.1 Candidatus Woykebacteria bacterium RIFCSPLOWO2_01_FULL_43_14
AATTTGGGAAAATCCTATCGTATTCACTGGCGTCAAAAGTTTAGTTTTTATTTTGGACTGAAGTTGCTCTCGCAGAATCTTGTTTTCACTTTCCAAAGCCTTTAGTTTGATATTTTCAGCTGACAATAAGGC
Source organism: Candidatus Woykebacteria bacterium RIFCSPLOWO2_01_FULL_43_14 (assembly GCA_001816835.1). Lineage (GTDB taxonomy): Bacteria > Patescibacteriota > Microgenomatia > Woykebacterales > 2-01-FULL-43-14 > 2-01-FULL-43-14. The sequence continues at coordinate 7,175 of MHDB01000008.1, forward strand.
ACTATTGTACTCCAAATCACGGTTACGATCCCTAATACGACCGATCTCAGTGATCGTGTTCAGCTCATAAGTAATTTTTTTGACAGTTCTATCCAAACCAATCTGCACAGGCACAAACAATGTGCCAAAGATACTCTTAGGCACTTCAAGCATTCTAAAATGATCTGCTGAAATTAAAACTAAAGAAACAATCAAAAGTATGAGGACTGATTTTATGTTCAATATAAGCCACCACTTCCTTTGACTCTTTCCAAAAGCTTTAGGTCCCCCACAAGTTTTCCAGTTCCCCGAACGACACAAGTCAGCGCGTCTTCGGCAACGTTAACCAATATTTTAGTTTCCCGGGCGATAACCTCGTCTATACCAGGAAGAAGTGATCCACCACCAGCTAAAAAGATTCCTCGATCCATGATATCGGAAACCAGCTCTGGTGGTGTTTGCTCAACGGTGTCTTTGATCGTTTCGATAATGGCGTGTGTGGTCGGTGATATGGCTTCTCTTATTTCAGAACTGCTCACATTCACACTGGCTGGCAAACCGCTCGCGAGGTCTCGACCACGCATAGTGTATTTCTTTTCTTCTTCAACTGGGTAGGCGCTCCCCACAGCCAGCTTCACTTCTTCCGCAGTCCGTTCACCCAAAAGGAGGTTGTACCGGCTTCGGGCGTAGTTAATGATATCTTGATCCATTTCATCCCCTGCCACCCGAACGGAATTTTTCACCACGACCCCTCCCAAAGAGATTACGGCAATCTCGGTCGTTCCGCCACCGATATCGACAATCATATTCCCAGCAGCATCTTCAATAGGCAAACCTGCTCCTATGGCTGCTGCCATGGGCTCTTCGATCAAATACACTTCTCTAGCCCCAGCACGCAAGGTAGCATTCTGAACCGCCCGGCGCTCCACCTCAGTGACCCCACTAGGAATTCCAACTACCACGCGAGGACGTGGTATCTTGGGAAAAATGGAGGCGTCTTGGTGAATCTTGCCAATAAAATAACGGATCAGGCTTTCGGTCGCCTCAAAATCAGAGATCACTCCATTTTTTAAAGGCCTTACCGCCACAATAGACGCTGGTGTTCTACCAAGCATTTTTTTGGCTTCGTTCCCCACCGCCAAAACTCGCTTAGTCTTCTTGTGCTGAGCGATCACGGTCGGCTCCCGAATAACTATCCCCTTACCCTTAACCAAAACTAAGGTATTGGCGGTACCCAAATCCATACCCACATCGTGCGAAAAAGCCCCCAGTATTTGATCCAAGATTATCATCTTCCTTAGTATAGCCTTTTAATAACCATAGTTAAACGGGATCAAACTGAGTCAAAGTTGATATTTCGAAGAAAAACAACAACGTTGATAACGACTCATGTTTACCGTATACTCCGAACGGAAGAATCAATTCAGGAGGGACTATGAGATCAGTACATTTCCAACCAATTGGCATTGGGATTTCCAATGCACTTACCATCCTTATAAACGCAACTCTTCTTAATTGGAGCTGGTTACAGATTGCGCTACTGTGTAGTGTGATTACGTGTGCCATCTGTTTCCCAACAAAAACCTGGCAGAGGCTACGTCAGGTTTGTCTAGTAGTACTTCCAAACTTCCTAGAGAAAATTATTGAGGTTTTTACCAGTTGGGGAAAACTCTTGAACATAATTGCCTACACATTAGCTGGCTTGTGGTATCTAGGAGAGAGTCTGACCATTGTTTTTATTTGGTCAAATATGAATCCTAAAACCGTCGCAAACTTTAACCACAGCCCAATCCTATGGTACGAAGGGATATTTTGGACCGTAGTGCTACTTGGCCATATGACAGTAGTCTTTCATGAGCTTCGGGCTAAAGTGAGTGACAAACATTCATTGACCAAGTGGGACAGACTAAAAAATGCGGGTAGCAGTACATGGTCACTTTGGGTAATTCTGCTCTGCCTGCCAGTGCTAGGACAGATACTTACTTCTCTAATCCTGCTTCCCTACATTGCAAAGTTCCTTCGTCTTTTGTCATCTGGCATC
>MHDB01000008.1:9390-10802 GCA_001816835.1 Candidatus Woykebacteria bacterium RIFCSPLOWO2_01_FULL_43_14
ATCTGCTTAGGCGTCTAATACCAGTCCTTGAGCCTTACAGAATAAGGGTTTAGGCAATATCTTCACTAAGGTCTTCGCGAGAAGACCTTTCTTTTTCCAAGGTGACACCTTCGCGAAGGTGTCACCTTGATTACTGCTTAATTTTTTGCTTTTTTGGCGTATTGGAAGTTTTAAGCAACAAAAACCCCCAGCTCGAGTTGAACTAGGGGGAGTTAGGATTTAATCCTAACATAGATTGTTACAAAGTGCAACTACATAACCTGTGGGTATAGGTATCCTTTTGGTATAGTATTAATATGCGCTCTAAGGTTAATTCTTTACTAACTAGCCTAACTGATTTTCAATTTCATCTACTTTTAATTCTGACGCCACTCATATTCATTCCGCATAATTACGAAATTTTTGAGTTCAATAAAATCATTTTAGTTTATATTCTGACCGCAACCATTTTGACTTCTTCAATATCAAAAATGATTCTTCTCAACCGGATTCAAATTCCGAGAACGCCTTTTGATATCCCGATAATACTAATTTTGATTTCTAGGACCATTTCTACAGTCATGTCTATTGATCGCCACACCTCACTTTGGGGATATTATTCCCGATTCAATGAGGGTCTTATCGCAACTTTTGCCTACATAATTCTTTTTTACTGTTTTGTGGAGCATTTCAGCAAAAAAACTCGTCTTCACAACCTCGTTTTCTCACTATTTAGCGGGGCTTTGCTGGTAGCTATTTGGGGCTTACCAGGTTACTTTGGCTTTGACCTAAGCTGCTTAATTATCAATGGTCAACTGACCTATACTTGTTGGCAGGCTGATTCTAACCCCATGAACCGGATCTACTCCACCCTTGGCCAACCTAACTGGTTTGGAGCATACCTAAGTATAACCTTACCACTAGGAGTCGCTTATATCCTACTAAAGAGACCGTCCAAAGTATGGGCCTGGGTCCTAGTAATGGCGGGAATGTATTTGTCCTTCACCTTATCTTTTTCGAGAGGGGCTAGCCTAGGACTCCTGGCTAGCGTAATCATTTTCCTATCTCTAATTCTTCTTAGCAGGTATAAAAAATCGCTAGAATTAAATCTTAGGCAAGCATCTAAACCTTTGCTAGTTTTACTTGGACTATGTCTAGCGATTAATCTTTTCTTTGGCAGTGCCTTTACCAAAAGACCAGTGACACTCAAAAAACTCTCTTCCACCCAACTAGAAAGTGGTGGAACAGAATCTGGACAGATCAGGCTAATTGTCTGGAAAGGAGCAATAGAAATATTCAAAAAATACCCCATTTTTGGCAGTGGTCTGGAAACATTTGCTTACGCCTATACTGCCTCCCGCCCGATAGAACACAACCTCACAAGCGAGTGGGAATTCATTTACAACAAAGCCCACAACGAGTATTTGAACTCT
>MHDB01000008.1:10944-11086 GCA_001816835.1 Candidatus Woykebacteria bacterium RIFCSPLOWO2_01_FULL_43_14
CTTTTTTAACCCAAAACGTGTTGGGCTTTTCAGTAGTAGTGCTATCCCTCCTTTCTTTTTTAATACCAGCAATAATAGCCTCTCAGAACCGCCTTGATAATAGCGATCATAAAAACTTCGGATTTTCTATTCCAGCAGTCAA
>MHDB01000009.1:0-9605 GCA_001816835.1 Candidatus Woykebacteria bacterium RIFCSPLOWO2_01_FULL_43_14
CACTGCGAGCGTAAAAGTCATCGACAATTAATCTAATAAGAGTCCTGACAGACTCAGGCACTTCTGGCGTAAATCTGATCCGCACCTAACCTTCTCCTTTCTGTGATCTCACACAGAGTATCTTATTCTAGCACATCCTGGCAAGCAAACTCCCAACGTGATAATATTAGCTTCGGATGGATAAACACTACGATCATAAAGCAAGTGAAGAAAAATGGCTTAAGTTTTGGGACGAAAAAGGTTTTTTCAAAGCAGACACCGATTCACCCAAAAAACCATATAGTCTACTCATCCCTCCCCCCAACGTGACCGGGGCTCTCCATCTTGGCCACGCGATGCAACACTCTATTCTTGATGCCGTAGCGCGCTTCAAACGAATGGAAGGCTATGACGTGTTACTTCTCCCTGGGGTTGACCACGCCGGAATTCAATTTGAAGGGACCCTCAATAAACAGTTGGAAAAAGAAGGCCTCTCCAAACAAAAACTCGGTCGCGAAGAATGGTTAAAAAGGGCCTGGAAGTTTAAAGAAGACTCCTACAACTCTGTGTCCGCTACCTGGCGAGTGATGGGGCTTAGCGCGGATTGGTCCCGAGAATTATTTACCTTAGACCCGAAAGTCGAAAAGGCAGTTTTTGAAGAATTTAGCTCCTTTTGGGAACAAGACTTGCTCTACAAAGGAGCCTACATCGTGCAGTGGTGTCCCAAAGACCAAACCGCTATTGAAAGTGTCGAAATGGAGTATGAGGAAAGGAAAGAAAAGCTTTACTTTGTTAAATACAATCTAGCCGGAACAGCCGGGAAAGAGTTTATCACTGTTGCTACTGCCAGGCCGGAAACGATTTACGCTGACGTAGCCATCGCCGTTCATCCAGATGATCCCAAGTACCAAAAATTTATCGGTCGAGAAGCGCGTAAACCCTTATTTGATAAAAATGCCCCTGGAGGAGACCGGGTTAAGGTAATCTCCGATTCTCGGGTGGATAAGGAATTCGGGACAGGTGCTTTGAAAATCACGCCAGGACACGATCCTTTGGATTACGAAATCGGTAAAGACGCGAACTTGGCCATACTTCATGCTGTTGATAAAACCGGTAGGATGACGCCTTTGGCTGGGGACCTTGAGGGGTTAAAGGTTTCGGAGGCTCGAGAGAAAGCCGTTGAAAAACTAACACAAGCTGGCGCCTTAGAAAAGGTCAAGGATTATACACACTCCGTGCCAGTTTGTGAACGGTGCAAGACAACTATTGAACCACTTATTTCTGAGGAATGGTTCGTGAAGATGAAACCCTTGTCTGAAAAAGCCCTTAAGAGGCTGGACGAGGTTAAATTCAGTCCCAAAAACTATGAAACGATTCTTGGCGATTGGATCAAGGACATTCACGACTGGTGTATCTCACGACCCCTCTGGTGGGGGTATCGGCTCCCTGTGTGGTACTGCCAAAAGTGCAACCCCAGTCGTAAGGTCGGTAAGCACTTAGACATGGCGGTGTCGCTTAACGCTCCTGAGAAACCATGTCAAACCTGTAGAGAAAAGCATTGGGTCCAGGATGAGAGCCTATTGGACACTTGGTTTTCATCTGGTCTTTGGCCTTTAGCAACTTTGGGTTGGCCTGAACAAACAGGTGAGTTTAAAAAATACTTCCCTTGGAGTTTTGAAATCTCCGCTCCTGAGATCAAATATCTCTGGATTGCCCGCATGATCATGCTTTCGGTGTGGTTTACGGATTCAATTCCCTTTAAAAACATGTTTTTCCACGGGATGATCCGCGACTTGGAAGGTCGAAAGTTTTCAAAGTCCCTCGGCAACGGCATTGACCCTAATGAATTAAGAACTCAATGGGGCACGGACGCGACACGTATGGCACTCTACACCTATTCCGCTCCGGGCAGAGACGGAAGAGCGTCCCGACAAACCATGGATGAACGAGCGAAAAACTTTCGCAATTTTGGGACGAAGCTCTGGAATATCGGAAACTACATTATCGAGTTAAAACCAGAGAATCTTACTACTCAGGATAAATCAAACCATCCAGATGACAAGTGGGTTCTAGGAGAACTTGATAAAACAATTCAAAAAGTTACCAAGAGTTTGAACAGTTTCGATCTGCACTTAGCAACTGACGAAATCTATACTTTTGTCTGGCACACCTTTGCCGATGTGTATATTGAGAAAACTAAGTCGCGACGAGCTGAGGCTCAGCCAACACTGGAGTATGTTTTCAAAACGTCACTCGAACTCCTCCACCCCTTCATGCCATTTATCACGGAAGAACTCTGGCAACGTCTTCCACATGAGGGGACATCTATTTCGGTAGCTCCGTGGCCTACTAAGATTGAATTTTGAATCACGAATTATGAATTATGACCATGTCATTCTGAACGAAGTGAAGAATCTAGATCCTTCGTTTCACTCAGGATGACAAAAAAAGATAGCATTTTAATCAGTGTGGTACTTTTTATCTTTGCTATGGCGTTAACTTATTGGTTAAACACTGAACACCTACTGATTTCTGAGGGTGATGGATACTTATCCCAGAACCTTCCGGCTAAAGCAGTCGAGAAATACGCTCTGGCTGCATCTATTTACCCCTTCAGCCCAACTCCTCATCAGAAACTCTCCGAAGTATTCGCAAATGCTAACGATTGGGAAAAAGCTAAAAAAGAAATTCTAATAGCCATCGACCTATCGAAAAACAGCCAGGAACTCCAGAGTATACTCCTCAGGATCGAATCAGAAATAGCTAAACCTGATCATCTTCGAGTACAGATTGCTTACTGGGAAAACGTAGCTCAGGAAAAACCTGATTACCGAGACGCCTGGCTCCAACTCTCTGCTCTCTACTATCAAAATTATCAGGGAGATAAAGCTAAAGAAGCTCTGGCAAAGGCCGAACAAATCGATCCGAACAACGAAACCATTGGAAAATTAAAACAACTCTACAACCAAAGATAAATAGGTATAAGAAAAGCCGAGACAAAATGTCCGGCTTTATTCGCGAGCAGGCGCTAATATCTGAAGCCCTCGCTCATCATCAAACCCAAGAGTGATCATTCTCCCTGAAGTAACTATTGCATTTTCTAAGAGACCCACAGTTTGTAAGCCTCGATACTCTTTTCCCAGGAAGAACACGCTTCTTCCTTCTTGCAAAGCAAGAACCATCCTCATTACTAAATCAGCTCTTCCCCATTGGAAAGATTCATCAGGAGATGCATACCTATAGTCTATCTCCCAAGTTCTGCCTTCTTCAAGTATCTCGTGCAAAAAGTTTATAGGGTTAGTTCCTTCTGCTACCGCCCACTCTCTCCCTGCCCAAGAACCTTTTGTAATCTTGATGCGTATCATCCGTTCTCTCCTCCGGTCAGATTATACACGGAATGTCAACTCCTAGAACCCTCAAAGTATTACGTATTAGACCTATAGCACTTGACTTTTCGCTTGATTCGTGGTATACTATAGGCATCAATTGAAATAGAAACTCCTATCTAGACAGCCGGAGTGTAATAAGAACCTGAGCTTTGCTCAGAACCTTGTTTTTAGCCCTCATGGTCTAAAAATGAATTCTATTTCTTATTATTCGCCGGCTGTTTTGCATACTCCCCTATAGCGCACTACAGCATGTTCTTTGATAAAAACGGTTTGCCTGCAAGAGCCTACTGAGTAGCTATCCTGGCTATTCAGAGGGCCCTTGCAGAAACTGTAGATCCGAAGAGAGCTTCGGCAGTATCTGACCCCGAAAGGGTGGCCCAGGAGTGTGCGCGGTGTATAACCCGCAAAATCGGAGGCCAGTGTTGCCTCCAAACACATATCTTTGGATCCCCACAGGGTGGGGATTCGGCGCTCTGGTGGCCATCGCCATCGTGGCGGTGGTCGTGGCGGTCATTTTCGGGTTCGACCGCCAGAGGGCAAGGACCGAGCTCTCTGCCGTGAGGCAGAGCGAAGCCGGTCTTTGGACGTCGGTACTCTCCTCCAGCGACGATTCGCTGGAGATAAGGGAGACCGCCCTGCGCGTCCTAGACGCGCTTGACTCGGGGGAAACCCCAGAGTCACTCAGGGCCAAGCTGGCTCTGAGGGCCGCGCTTCGGGAGAACACTCCCGAAAAGCGGAGGTTTCTCCTCTCCCACGCCTCCCAGGAGACGTGGGCGGATCGTACCATAAAGGACTTCCTCCGCTAACTACGGGGTTAGTCCGAAACGCTTGCTGGGAAGCGGTAAGTGCGCTTCGCACACCCAGCAATGGGAGAGGTCTGGTGACTGGAGCGGTTGTCATACGACAAACCGAAACTGCTCCAAGGAGGTTCACTTCCTCCTCTCTCCCCCACACTTCGCTAAAGCTACGTGTGGTCTTTGACCACATATAAAATAGCGGAGTATCCAAGACAAACGAGGTGGCTTAAGGCACCTGGCCTGTCTGAAAAGACACGCAAAATCCTTGAGAAGCTTTTCTCTGTAGCTTGGCTCCCTCACTTTAGTGAGACCAGAGCTGAAACAGAGAGTAAACCCCTACCCACGAGAGACTCACACCCTAGCGCAAGCTACGGTCGAGTCTCTCATCTCTTAAGCGGTTCATCAGAACCGTCCTAAACCAAGTCTGACTTGGTGAAGGACCTGATGGGTTGTTTAAGGGAGGACGCAAGCCCAAACAGTTTGTGTTCTACTAAATTTTAGGAGGTTCCAGAAAATGGAACCCAAAAGGCGTTTCGCCACGCAGAAAGATATTCAGGTCGGCTCCGTGGTCACTTACGTGGACACGGAGATCGCCTCGTACGGAAGCACTGATGACATTCTCACCACCGTCTCCTGCGGGGAGCGTGATATGAAGGTCGTCAGCTTCACCAGCACCGAAGTGGTGTTGATGAGAGTCGGACGTGAAAACGCACGTCCTTACCGGGTATCACGGAGCCTCTTTGAAGGAGGATTCTGCTACCCCGACTCGTTCGTAGTCCCGATCGGCAACTAGACCACAACCGCCGGACGGGACGCCCAGAGGCGATCGATTTCACGATCGACCGCCTCTTTCCCTAAGCTAGTCTCTGTCATTCTGAACAAAGTGAAGAATCTAGATCCTTCGTTGCACTCAGGATGACAAGGTAGGTTTGCTTAGGAAGAAGCTGAACTTTGTTCAACTTCTTGAACTCTCAAGTTCTACCTGCTAAATCTGCGGAAGCCTAGCTTCCTTAGTTTGGGCAGGTAGAAGGGCATAAGTATGTTAGTAATGTCAACATCAACGGGAGGTCTTATTGACCTCTGGGAACAAACGCATCGGGGGCGTAACGCAGTCTGCCGTGAGACCCAAATGGTCGAAGACAGACTAGGTCAGATCCAACGGGACATGAGCCCTCTGTTTCAGGACCTGATTCAATTCCCAGGTCCGCACAGCAGAGGGTCGGGATTGGAATTGGGCTTGCTCCTCGCTGAGGAAGCCAGTCTAGTTTCATGTCACAATCTTCTAGTCGCCACTCGTGTGGCTCTGGAAGTCTTAGGCGAGGAACTACGCCTCTGTCTAATGGCCGTTTTTCTCCCAAGCTAAGAGTTCATGGGTGGCGCGACGCATAACACCTGCCAGGTGCAACGCGCCGCCCTTCTCTCTAAGGGATCAAAGATCTTTTGGAGAGGAGGATTTAGATGCTTCTTTCACAGGCGACCCGGGCCTTTTTCCAGCTAGTAGACTGGCTGGAAATGTCGGATGAATTTGGTCAGGTTCTTGTTAAAGAGGACCAGATTATTTTCATCCAAAAGGACGTGTTCGAGATCTCGTTCTTTTCGAAGAACGACTCTTTGAACGCGGTTCTGGTCAGCTCTCAAGGACAGAACCAGCAATGGTACTTCGTCTTTGAGCGCGCACCTCGGGAGTACAACTTTCTCCCGACGGAAGTATCCCTGCGCCCGGCGGTTTCAGACGTCAGTCTCGAAGCCGCCGTTTCATTTTGTGCGCCTATCTTGTTTACCTGTTATCAAACTGTTAAAATTGTATAACTATGGACAAAACTAACCTTCAAGTTCCTATTTCAAAAGAGCTCAGAAACAAAGCAGAAAAAGTTGCCTTGAAACAGGGTTTTTCTTCGCTTCAAGAAACCGTTCGGATTTTCCTCAATAAATATGCCAGCGGCAATATAGCAGTAAGTTTTGAAGACCAGCCAGTTCAACTATCCCCCGCCGCTATCAAGCGGTATCAGAAAATGGATCATGACATCGAGTCAGGGAAAACCAAGTTAAAGTCCTTTGACAGTGTTGAAGATTTGATGAATGACCTTAACAGCTAGTAGGTAATGAGTGAAGATAAAACGGACGCCAAAGTTTAAACGATCTTATAAAGAGCGAATCGCAATTAAACCCTCCCTTGTTAAGGAACTTGAGGATTCACTACAACTTTTTATTGAGAGCCCAAGCAATCCCCTACTTAAAGACCATCCTTTAGTTGAAGAAAAATTTGGTTTGAGATCTTTTTCAGTCAATCAAGAAATAAGAATTGTTTACCAAAAAACTAAAAACGGTCTTACCCTCTACGACATTGGAACCCATAAACAAGTCTATTAAACACAGAAAGACCCCTTTTTCTGGGGTCCTTCTGGATTCTGGATGCGCTCCGCTTACCAGAATGACGTCATCCTGGCTTGTCCAGGATCTACTCTTTAGCGTCTTCTTTGGATTCCTTAGCTCCAGTGGACTCGCCACCTTCACCACTTTCCACACCCTCAGGCTTCTCAGCCAACACCTCGGGCTCGCCAGGAGCGACTTCCTCTATGCCAACCTCTTCTTTCATCTCAGCCGTCTGGACTGAGACTACAGAGGCTTCTGGATCGGTTTTTATCTCCGCACCAGATGGAACTGGAAGATCTTTTACCTGGATGGTTTGTCCTACTTCAGTAAGTGCTGATATTCCCACTTTGATCTCGTGAGGCACTTCTGTGGGAAGTGCTTCTACTTCGACCTCACTTAAGGTCTGCAAAATCAACCCTTCCCCACTCTTCTCTATGGGCGCTTCTCCGTCGAGAATAAGTGGGACCATGGCGGTGATTTTTTCTTTCAAATTAACTTGCTGGAAATCAGCGTGGAGAATCTTATTACTTTTGGGGTCCCGGTGCATGCCTCTAACAAAAACAGGTTTTGACTTAGTTTCACCAATACTTAGTTCGATAAGAGTCGTTTCCCCTGCTTTTTTCCAAGCTTTGAGGAAATCCACTGCTTTTAACTGAATGGACTCGGATTTGACATCCTTACCAAAAATATTTGCCGGGATCAAACCTTCTCGACGGAGTCTTTTAACTTGTTTACCAAGAACTGTGCGTTCTTGAGCTTCGAGTTTGATATTTTCCATAAGTTTATAATTTCCAATCAATTCTACAGTAACTTAATGAAAATTGAGAAATGAGAATTGAAAATTTCGTAGTATTATATCACTAATCTGTAGGAAAGGATAGGAGCGCGCCGACTTCTATCTCTTGTTCAGAAATTTGAGACTCTTTAACCAAGCTTTTTAGCTTCCGAAAATCCATTTTCCTTATCTCTCCGCGCAGATCTAAGACATCATCTGAAGATATAAACTCCCCTCTCAAGAACTTCTTGGCTTCGTGGGCTAGCAAATCTGTTTGCAAAGTCGAAGCAACCGCCCCACCTACTGCTGCCGCAATCATCTGTTCTTTATTACAGGTAGGACACGCATAATGAGCCAAGATTGAGGATTCGGTCTCGGAAAGAATTTCAAATCTCTCGAGATCAAAAGGAGTTTGGCAGCTGCACGACCAGTTCCCGCCAAATTGTTGCTCTAGTTGTCTAAATAGTTTGCGATTCATGGAACTACGAAAAAATTATATAGCCAATATACGCGGATTTCAAGTGTCTCAGCTAATTACTGGAAAAAATCGCTTGAAAGGTAAAGTCCTTATCGGTTTGAACAGGGATCCGATATGGTCTAGCAACTTGCTGCTTTTCGGAATTAGGGAAGAGAAGTCTTAACTCCTTAGGCAGCTCAATCACTAGCTCGCCTTGCAATTGGTCTGCGCCAGGTTGTTTGGGGATGAAAAGTCGGTAAGGAGTTGATTTAATAGTAGTTATCTTGTAAGGCAAACGGACTTCCAGATCAATTGTTTTGGCAGTGTCCACCACTTCCGCATTAAAAGTGTACATAGTTTTGTTGGTTAGTTCGACTTTTTTCGTCGTTATTTTCTCCCCGTTGGAACTAAAAACTGAACCAAGAACACTGCCTTTAGGGTAATAAACCTTTATTTCTCCCAAATAACGAGACTCAGACTTCGGGGCAAAACTAAGTGACAAACCAGACTTCATTTCGCCCTGATCGTCCACCGACAATCTGTAACGAAAACTCAGCTTTGGGTCGTTCTTCGGCGGAGTAAGAGAGGTGGCAGTAAAATAGAGGTAATCCCCTTCCTGAGACTCAGCGCTAACCCCAAGAACCTTCTGACTAATAAGTCCCCGCTCAGTCGTGTTATCAATACTGGCAATGACATGTTTTTGCTCAGCTAGTTTCTGAAACTCTGTTAGTACACTCACTAGCTTTGGAAAATCAACATTCACTAGCTTTGCTAACACTTCCTTAGCTTTATCTTCCAATGGCCCCTCCTCGTTGTAGGAAACGTCCAGGATTGACGCAAAGTTTTTTAGGCTGGCTCTATCCACAACAACCACGCCAGATAAATCCAAATGTAACTTTTCTTCCAAACTGGCTGATAAGTTCCTAACAGCCTCTAGAGAGTTCTGTGACAAATCCGCATTTACTCCTTCTACACTTGGGTAAAACGGTGTTATTTTAGCCTGGGTGGCCTTAAGAACAGCCAAAAACACTTCCTGGTTTTGTTGGCCAACACCACCAGTAAACAAAAGTGCTGTCGCTCTATCTTTACTTAAACCAAGTAGTGAATCCAAATAACCGAGGTTGGAACTCAGGTAAGCTATCGTTTGATAGTTGTCCAAGCCTTTCTCCAGTTTGGCCAAGGTCTCCTCTCCAAAAAACCCTTTGAGAGGTTCTTGGTCAAGATTCTCCCAACCTAATTTGGCTAGGGTCAGCTCCCGGTTAGCTAGTCCTAGGCTGATCATCGCCTCTGAGACAGCCCTGTTAACCCTAGTCAAATCTTTCTCTTTACCAAGCGGCTGGTCCAACACACTCTTAATCTCCAAAAGTCCTTGGCTGGATTCTCTTACCCCACTACCTAAATTCTCGGAAAAAGTGATCAGACTCGTCAAACTATCTACACGCGATCGCTGGTTGGTAAGGCTGATTAACCATGTCAAATTGTTTACTTCACTCTTAGCAATCTTGAAATGTCCGAGAGCCTCAGCAGCGCTTTGCGAGGCTTTGTGATAGGAGTAGCTATTAAACTCCTCTAAACTCTTCTCTAGGCTCTGGAAAGCGAGGGCTTGATTGATCGTTAGGTTGGCTATAGGAAAAATGATAGCCAAGACCACCAAAGCCAAACTAGAGGACAATATTAATCCCCTAACGTGAGACCGACGAAATTTGGGAAGAGCCACTTTGGGCAAAGATATATTTTGGTAAATCTTAGGCCCCCTCACCCCACTACTTTTAGGATTAAAGAGTTTTTCCAGTCGGGTATCGATATCGTTTTGGCGAGTCTCTGTTACCAAGGGA
>MHDB01000009.1:9656-10470 GCA_001816835.1 Candidatus Woykebacteria bacterium RIFCSPLOWO2_01_FULL_43_14
TTTTGGTCAAAAGACTCAATTGTCTTTTTGAGACCTTCACTCAGAGTGATCCGAGGTTGCCAGCCCAAAATCTCAAGTGAGTTTGAAGAGTTGAATTTATTATGAGGGAGGTCGGGTCGATGACTGGCTTTAGTAGTTTCAATTTCGACGTGACTTGAGCGCAGTTTTTTGAGCTCTTCGGCAACACTCATTGCGCTACAAGTTTTGGGGTTTACTAGATAATAAGCTTGACCTTTAGCCTCTTTGCTATGAAGCGCTTTAAGAATTCCAAAAATCAAATCCTGAATGTAAGTTGGGTTTAAAATCTCTAGTCCATCCCCGTCCAATTTGATCTCTCTGCCGTGTACTACCTGGCTTACTATATGGCTCAGAGTATCTTTTGCTTTCAAGTCCATCTTTGGACCAAAAACATCCTTAACTCTTAATACAACACTCTCCAGCTTGTATTTTCTAACATATTCAGCGGTCAAAGACTGCGAAAACTTAGTTGCTTCGATATGTGATAGATCGCTATTAACCGAGCTATCGGTGCCAAAATAGCTAGTGGGGTTAAGCTGGTGTTCAGGATCTTGGGAACGGTCGCACGAGGAAACAAGGACAAATCGGGCGGAGTGGTTCTTTGAGAGCTCAAGTAAACCGTAAGTCCCAACTGAGCTGGCGAGCAAGGTGTCAATACCGTTGTTCTTACCAATTTCGTCCAACCCAACCAAGTTAATCACCCACCCAAACCTCAAATTCTCTTCGAACTTGGGTAAAGGCTGGTTCAGATCATGCGCAATAAAGCTAAATTTGGGGTTACTTCGAAGGGAGGTGA
>MHDB01000010.1 GCA_001816835.1 Candidatus Woykebacteria bacterium RIFCSPLOWO2_01_FULL_43_14
ATCTTCCATTAGGGATTGTGAGTATGTATAATAAAGCTTAAAATTCGGCAATTTACTTTTATGAACTTAACGACTCTTACGCCAAGGCAAAAACAACTCCGGAAAAGGATTCTAGAAATAAGCCATAATCAAGGACTCTCTCACCTTGGCTCGTGCCTAAGTTCTATTGATATCATTGACGCTATTCATCAACTTAAAAAACCTGGGGAACCATTCGTCCTTTCCAATGGCCACGCCGGTATTGCTCTTTATGCTGTTTTGGAAAGTTTGGGCTTAGTAAATGACCAGGAAATAAAAAGTATGAACATCCATCCAGACCGAAACGCTGACAGAGGCATTGACGTCTCCACTGGCAGTCTAGGACAGGGTTTACCGATTGCGTTGGGTATGGCTCTGGCTGATAAGTCATCTAACGTTTATTGCCTTATTTCTGACGGAGAAATAGCCGAGGGTAGTATCTGGGAAGCCCTAAGAGTTTCCAGCCAACTTAATCTGACCAATCTCAAACTTGTTCTGAATGCCAACGGTTGGGGTGCGTATGACCAAATTGACTTAAGCCCTATCTCAAAGCGCTTTGAGTCTTTTGGCTGGCAAGTAGATGAGGTTGATGGTCATTTAACAGACGCAATCCTTGGTAAGATTTCACAAACAAGTCCCATTCCTAGAGTAGTCATGGCTAATACTAGTGTTGAGCATTTTCCTTTTCTCAAGGGTCAAGATGCCCACTACTACAAAATGACTGAAGCTGACTTTCGATCTGCCTTACAAATCCTGGAACCCACAATTTTGGAAAAGCCTGTTGATCAGGTTGTTTATGAATAATTTATGAATAATGGTCTTAAATTCGATCCTTCCAAGTTAATGCGGGCCCGCTTTGCTCGGGCTATTCACGACCAAATGGCAAAAAACAAAGATATTTACGTCATCGCCGGAGATCTTGGGTATAAAATGTGGGACACTATCCGGACAGACTACCCAGATAGATTTATAAATACGGGTGCAGCGGAGCAAACAATGATGGGGCTGAGCGTTGGTCTCGCACTAAAAGGTAAGATTCCGGTAGTTTATTCGATCACCACTTTCTTACTCTACAGACCGTTTGAAACTATCCGCAACTACGTTCATCATGAAAAAATTCCCGTAAAACTAATTGGCGCAGGTAGAAATAGAGACTACCGACATGACGGGATATCTCACTGGGCTGAAGAAGACCGAGAAGTTATGAAAATTCTTCATAACATCAAGGCTCGTTGGCCAGATGATTCAGCAGACATAGACGGGCTCGTTGCAGACATGGTTGAGGACCCCAACCCCTGGTACATTAACCTAAAACGATAGTTCTAATTTGGGTTCCTGAGTATGCTTTTAACAATATATTGCGGTCTTTGTTTCACTTCCTCAAAAATTTTACCGATGTACTGACCCAAAACGCTAATACCTAAGAGCTGGATTGCTCCGATAAACAATACCGTAATAAGTATCGTGGTAGTGCCGCGCGGGGTTCCAGGAAAAATAAAGTATGAAATTATTTGAGCCAGTATCGCGAGTAGAGCAACAAAAAAAACTACCAAAGAAATCAAGGTTATAAACTGTAATGGCACATAGGAGAAGGAGAATATCCCTTTACTAGCCCAACCCAGATTTTTTAAAAGGCTATTGGTCGTTTGGCCAAACATTCTTTCTGGACGCATATAAGGTACCCCTGTTTGCTTGTACCCAACCCAAGCTCTAAGCCCTCTTAAAAACCGATCCCGCTCTGGCAAAAGTTTTAACGCTTCAACTACTTTACGGTCTATGAGAGAAAAATCTCCTGCGTCGAGAGGAATTTTTACGTAAGAGAGTTTGTGGAAAACGCGGTAAAAAATCTTGTAGGCTAACTGCATCAGCAAAGGTGCCTCTCTAGTAGTTCGGACACCATAAACAACATCAAACCCCTCTAACCACTTCGCATAGAACTTTTCAATTATCTCTGGCGGGTCTTGAAGGTCGCCGTCCAAAAGGATCACCCCATCCCCATTGGCTAGGTTCATACCAGAAGTAAAAGCCATCTGCGAGCTAAAATTTCGGGAGTGATTGATACCAATTACGTGGGAATCTGATGTTACCAGTTTTTCCAAAACCTGCTCAGTATTATCAGGACTTCCGTCGTTAACAAAGATAATTTCGTAGTCAACCCCAATTTTCTTAAAGACCTTGCTTAGTCTTTCGTACATAATTGGTATAGCTTGCTCATCTCTGTAACAAGCAATTATTGCCGACAAAATCTTTTTCTTAGCCATGGTTTTCTCCTGTGTAAAAATCCAGATTTTTTTCAAACCAATTCAAGCTTTCGCTAAAACCTTCTTTCAAACTATATTTAGTCTTCCATTTGAGCAATCTTTCAGCCATTGATATGTCAGCCACCCAATTCTTGGTATCCCAACTCCTCTTCTCATAAGTCCCAACTTTGACCTCAACTTTTCTTTTGGCTACGTCAAATAAAGTCTCAACAGCATCTATGAGAGTGGTCTGTGTTCCGCTACCAGCATTAAAAATTAGCCCTGCATTATCTTTAGCCATAAGCGCTGCTGAACACATTGCGGACACAAAATCATCGACATAGATAAAATCCCGCACGATCTGTGGGTCTGCTAAGTGGATTGGTTTATTAGACAAAAGATTGGTCATAATCGTGGGAATAAAACGACCTTTCTCTTCATAAGGGCCATAAACTGAGAAAGGCCGCACTGTAACAATCGGCTTAGTGTGTGTTTTGGCCCATACCTGGCACAGTAGCGTTTGACTCGCTTTGGTAGCCGCATAAAATGAGGCGGGTTCTAACAAATCACTTTCTTTCATAGGGGAGTCCTTGTAACCATATTCACTCGAAGAACCAACACTAACAAAACCAGCGTAATCTACTTCCTGGGAAGCAGCCAACATCGCGTGAGTACCTACAATATTAGTGTCTATCATCTGCGCCACATCTTTTTGGGCGGGGTAGCTCCCATGAGCAGACAGATGAAAGATATAATCAGGCCTGATTTGAGAAAAAAGTTTGGTAAGCCCTTCAGAGTCGGCAAGAGTAACCTGATGAGTCTGAATTTTGCTCAAAATGTCCTTGAGTCGCCATGTATTCGTAGTCGACTTTAACACAAGATGGATGTGATTTTTGTTAGCCAAAAGGCTTCTGACTAAATTTGCACCGATAAAACCAGCCCCACCAGTTATGAAAACTTTTTTGTTATTTAATTCCATACCCTAATTTTGATATACTCCTTGAAGTAATTTAGCGGCAGCTCAGTGATTGTAGCGTTTAAAAGCTTTTTGATGCAAGTTGGAGAGAAAATCACCCGTTATAGATATCCAACATACCTATCTGTATAATAAAGAAACTATGGCTAAATTATGTGAAAAAAATGTTTGAAGCAAGAATTGCGGTCTTAGCTGATGTTATCAGTCAACGTTCCGGAGCTAGGGCGCCTATTAGATTTGCTCAGGGTTTTCAAAAACTAGGCTACGAAGTACACTACTTCGCCCAAAACGTAAACGTGGACCAAGATCTTCATAAAGACCTGGTTGGAAGGGGTATCAAAGTTCATCTAGTGTTAAACAAGTTTCCCTTTCTCGGCAGGATTATTATGGCCTTTCAGACGTATCGTGAACTTGTTAGCGGGGGTTACGACCTGATTTTCTTACAATCAGCCCAAATCCACAACATGGTCTACCTTTTTGTAAACATCCCCAAGCTGCGTACTTACTACGGGACACAATTAGACCTCGGTCTAGACAAGAGGAAAGAGATCTGGTCGTTTATCCCTCAAAGCTGGCTCAAATCTTATATTACTTTTAGAGAGGGCTTCGGTCTTAGGTCGGCTACTAAAGTGCTCTCTATCAGCCGTTATCTTGTACGAGAGGCCAAAAAACTCTACGGTCTTAGTTTGGACAACGTTTACCTCGGAGTCGATAACATGAAAACTGCCTTGAAGAAAGATAACAGCAAAGACAAAACAGTCAGGGTCATCTCGGTAAGCCGGATTGTTCCTTACAAAGGATTTCACACTTTGATTGAAACTTTCATCAAAGTTAACCAAAAATTTCCTGATATGCGCTTAGACATCATTGGCTCCTCTCCCATCCAAGCTTATTTGGATTACCTTAATTCCATCAAAAACCAAAATGTTCACATCCACGTTAACATTACTGACCAAGAATTAGCGGAATACTATAACCAAGCGGATATCTACGCCACCTGTGATACCTGGGTTCCCTGGAGCCTGACACCCCTCGAAGCCAGTTTTTTCTCTCTCCCTCTGCTTGGTATGGATTATGGAGCTATGAACGAGATCATCGTTAACAAGAAAACAGGACTTTTGGCCAAAAACCAAAAGGAGCTAGAGCAAAACCTGGTAGCGCTAACGGAGAACAAAACGCTGAGAAAAACGTTAGGTAAAGGGGCTAAGAGTGAAGTTACCAAGTTTACTTGGGCAAAGACTTGTGAGGAGTACTCCAAAGTGATCGATAGCATGGTCAAAAAGAGCTAACCTTATGCCAAAGAACAATTTAGAACTCATCTCTGTCATCATTCCTGCCTATAAACAAGAATCCACCATCCTTAAGGATTTGGAAAATATTAAATCCAACTTAGATCAAATCAAGTATGACTACGAAATACTTGTGGTAGTCGATGGGAAGATAGATAAGACTTACGAATTAGCCAAAAAGCTTGAATCAGCCAAGATCAAGATCCTAGCTTATGAAAAAAATCACGGCAAAGGTTACGCCGTTAGATATGGAATGGCTCGGGCAAAGGGAGACTTGGTCGCTTTCATCGACTCAGGAATGGACATCAACCCTAATGGTATCAGAATGATGATCGAACACCTCATCTGGTATCAGGCAGACGTGATAGTAGGATCGAAAAGACACCCCGCCTCAAAAGTGATTTACCCGTTCAGGAGAAAAATCTACAGCATGCTTTACCAGATGCTTATCTGGGTGTTGTTTGGTCTAAAAGTCAAAGACACCCAAGTAGGGTTGAAGCTATTTAGACGGGCTGTTCTGGAAGATGTGCTACCTAGGTTACTAGTCAAACGGTATGCTTTTGATATCGAACTATTGGCAGTCGCCAGATACTTAGGGTACGGGAAGATTTACGAAGCGCCAGTCGAGCTAGACCTTAGTTTTCCCAGTAGTATCAAGTTAACTTCTGTTGTTAACATGCTTCTTGATACTCTAGCTGTTTTCTACCGTCTTCGAATCCTAAGTTATTATAGTAACAAAAATAAAAGGCGTTGGGTCTATGACCCTGATCTTGACTACAGGGTAAACGTCGGGTGAAAATTCTTATCCTTAATTGGCGGGATATCAAAAACCCCGCCTCTGGCGGAGCAGAGAAAGTCACTTTCGAGATAGCCAAGTACTTTATTAAGCACGGACACGAGGTAACTTGGTTCGCAGCTTCTTTTAAGAGCGCTCCTGCATCGGAAAACTTGGATGGTGTCAAGATAATCAGAGCGGGCAGCCAAACAACTGTTCACATTCATGCTTTTATCAAGTACCTAACCCATTTTCGGGGCCAATTCGATCTCATACTAGAGGAAATAAATACCCTTCCTTTTTTAACCCCACTCTACGCCAAAGAAAAGAAAATCGCCTATTTCAACCAACTAGCTAGGGAAGTTTGGTTCTACGAAGCTAAGTTCCCGATATCCCTAATTGGTTTTTTGTTAGAACCTCTTTACGTTGCTCTTTATCGTAATACCCAGGTAATAACTATTTCCAAATCTTGTCAGTTAGAACTTCAAGAGTTTGGGATTAAGAAGGTGTCTGTTTTTCCTATGGCTATTGACTTTGAAAAAGAACAAAAGTTTCTTACCCCAAAAGAGTCTATCTTGACTCTTATCTATGTAGGCAGAATAGTCCCCTCAAAAAGGGTCTTAGACGTTATAGAATGTTTTAATTTAGTACTACGTCAAGTTGAGAACGCCCAACTCTGGATAGTAGGTAACGGGGACGAAAGCTACACCAGTAAAGTCACATCAAAAATAAAAAAGCTAGGTTTGGATCAAAAAGTAGAGCTAAAAGGCAGGGTTTCTGATGAGGAAAAGTTTCGGCTGATGTCTCGAGCCCATCTCATATTAGTCACCTCCATCAAAGAGGGCTGGGGACTAATCGTCAGTGAGGCTAATGGAGTCAAAACCCCGGCTGTAGTTTATGACGTCTCTGGATTAAGAGACGCCGTTCGGGACCAAGAAACAGGCATAGTCTGTAAGCAAGGCAGTCCTCAAAGTATGGCTGAAGAAATCATAACACTTGTGAAAGATCGGAAAAAATACGCTACCTTGCAAACCAATGCCTATAACTGGAGCAAAGAGCTTACCTGGGAAAATACCGGGAGAAAAAGCCTTGAGATAATTGAGAAAGTACTAGGTTCAACTGAATGATTTCCTGCATTATTAACACCAAAAATGAAGAAGCTAATATTGCCAGTTGCTTAGAGAGTATTACTAAACAGAGTTTACAGGACTTTGAGATCATCGTTGTCGACAATAACTCCTCCGATCGCACTAAGGAAATTTCTCGTCAGTTTACCGATAAAGTCTATAACAAAGGCCCTGAACGCAGCACCCAGCGTAATTTTGGCGCCAAAACCTCAAAGGGTAAGTGGTTACTTTTTATCGACGCTGATATGGTTTTGGAAAAGGGTATCCTTGAGGCATGTTTAAACCTCGTAAAAAAAGACCCAGAAATCAAAGCCGTTGTTATCCCGGAGCGTTCCTACGGGATTGGTTTTTGGGCAAAAGTAAAATCTTTTGAAAAAAGTTTGTATCTTTTTGACCAGCATATAGAAGCCCCGCGGTTTTTTGACAAAGAAGTTTTCTTAAGCATCGGTGGGTATAATGAAAAGCTTATTGCTTCTGAGGATTGGAATCTGGCGGATAGATTAGGTCAAAACGCGACCAAAGTCGGTCGGATTTCTACGTTTATCAACCATAATGAGGGTAGAATTTCGCTACTTTCTTCTTTTAGGAAAAAATTCTATTACGGCACCAACATTAAGTACTATTTTCAAGCTTCCCTTTCTCCGAAACGTTATACTATTTTTAGACAGAGTTACATTAGAAACTGGAAAAAATTTGTTCTCCAGCCTCACTTGGGATTAGGATTCCTAGTTCTTAAAACTTTTGAAACTTTAGGTGGGTTTTTGGGGTTCGTGAGTTCACTCACTAAACAAAAATGAATAGCTATCTAGTATCTTTCCTAAACCTGCTAGGCAAACATAAAAATCATCTTATTTTTTTAGTGCTTTTCTTTTTGTTTAGTTTGATTTTGATATTATTCCTCACTTATCCCCTAGTAACAGATCCTTCTAACATCGTATTCGGTTTTACTGGGGATAATTTTAGCTCAATCTGGTACAACTGGTGGTTAAAGTACTCCTACCATCTTGGTATCAATGCGGACCCTAGTTATTTCATAGGCTATCCTTTTGGATCTGATTTAGTTACAAACGTTGCGGCAGAGGAACTCCTCTGGACGACGCCTATAAAAATCCTCACTTTCTTATTTAACGAGGTCTTGGCTTTTAACATCTTAGTCATCCTTAGTTTCCCTCTCTCTGCTGTCAGCATGTATCTCCTAAGTTACTATGTCACCAAATCCAAGGCAATCGCAATCTTCGCCGGCCTGGCTTACGCTTTTACTCCTTACCATTTTTGGCAGGGGTATGCTCACATCTCCTTAGCCCTAACTCAATGGCTTCCTCTCTACCTACTTAGTTTGCTCTACTTTGAAAAAGTAAGGACATATCTTTCAGCCGTGTTTCTAGCTTTTAGCTTGTTCCTAGTACTTATGACCACCTTCTACTACGGCTTCTTCATGCTCCTTATCACACCTGTGTTTTTGGTTTGGAAAGTACTCTATCACACCATAAAACGCACCCCAAATTATTTTAGTAGTCAATTACTAAAAAGCGCTTTGATGGTTGTGGTGGTATTTAGCCTACTCATGTCAATTTTTATCTTCAACTTATTGTCTCACCGCCCCGAGCAAAGCTTTAACAACATTCCAAAACGGACCCTAAACGACTTACTTAGTTTGTCTGCCCGACCCTGGGACTTTTTGATACCCGCCCCGAACCACTTTCTTTTTGGGGAGGGGGGCCAAGATTTCTACATTAACCAAATTATCCCGCTCACCAAAGACTACAAATCAATTAGTGCTTTCTTACCCGAAAGAGTTCTCTATGTTAGTTTTACAGCCGTCATATTATCTCTAGTGGGACTCCTAGTGGGTCTTTACAAAAAGCGCTTTAGAGAGCTTTCTCTAAGCTTGCTTATTTTGTCACTTTGGGCAGGTATTCTCGCTTCACCTGCTTTTATAATTGTCAAAGGCTACACTCTGTATTTACCAAGCTACTACCTTTATGAGCTAGTCCCCTTCTTTCGAGCATATGTACGAATCGGCACAATCTTACAAATTTTCGTAATTCTTTTTGCTTGTGTTGGCTTATACTACCTCACACACAAGCTCAAACCTTTCACTAGAATCCTTTGTATTTCCTTAGCTACCTTTTTAGTTCTTTTTGAGTTTGCTCCCAAACCAGGCAGCAGTATTACAGACCTTAGGTCTATAACAAGTGCTTACAAGTGGCTCGAGAAACAAAATCCCGAATCAGTAGTTGTCGAGTATCCGTCTGGTTTTGATATACCCGATACTCTTATCGCCCAACGAATCCATAAGAAAAGGGTCATTAACCCAATCCAAAACCCTAGACAATCAATTTTTCAGGGGATAGAAAACCCTTTTAGCCCGTTATCTCTAAGAATCCTGGGTCAACTGGGCGCGAATTATCTAGTATTTCACACCCAACCTTTATACGACCAACGCCACCCCATCGATGAGCTAAGGCATATTCGTTACAGCTCTGTACTTCCTCCTTCTACAGATCTAAAAGCAATATACGAAGATAAAGGGGCCTACATTTACGAAATACCAAAAAACGATTCCGACTTGATGGTAGGAATCATTTCAGAACAAGAGGCTGCAAACTGGGTGGGGTCGAATGAAAAAGTGTTGGCTAAAGGAACCAGTTATTTATTTATCGGCAATTTTACCACCAGTACTCTTAAATCTCAGCTAAGTTTGGGTAGCCTTAACAAAAACATACTACTGACCTTCCCTGGTCATCCAAATTTAACAGTAGGCACACCCCAAGAGGTAACTCTTAAAATCGGCTGGAATATCATCAGCATTGACACTCCCGAGGAAACTAAGATTAGTGCTGAGCTAAAGGATTTAACCGTGGAAAACGTCGAAGACTAGCTCGAAACACAAACAAACTTAAAGTTACAAGAGTTGCCAAAGTTACCCAACTACCCAATTTAAAACTCAGGGGATCATAGAGAAACCTCACTTCCTTGGATCCTTGGGGTAGGTAAACCGAGCGGAAAGCATAATTAGTTTTTCTCACCTTGGCTTCTTGACCATCAACGAAAGCCTTCCAACCAGGGTAATAAATTTCTGAGGAGTTCAAAAAGCCGTTAGACTCAGGATTGACACTCAGGATTATTTCGTTGTTTCGATAGGTTTTTACCTCAACTTTTTCTTCCTCACTATAACTTTTACCCGAAGCATTAGCCAAATCCCCAACTAACTCCTCATCTTGGTCTTCAAAAAAGCTCTTTGACTTAAGGTCTACGTTTCTTGGTTCATTTGTAACCACATCAAGCACTTCCTCTTCAGGTGCGACTGTACCCTGATGGCTAATATAAAATCTGGGAAGGTAATTGGTCTGTTTGAAAACAGGAGTCTCTTGAACTTTTTTGGTCGGAAACCTGTTACCAAAGTCCCGAAACCAAGCCATTTCCAGATCCG
>MHDB01000011.1 GCA_001816835.1 Candidatus Woykebacteria bacterium RIFCSPLOWO2_01_FULL_43_14
GCAAAGGGTTGAGTATTGAATTAGATTTCAAAGAGGGTATGGAATTTGATAGAGGTTACGTCTCAGCTTATTTTGTAACCAATACTGAGCGCATGGAAGCTAGTATCGAGGACCCTTATATCCTGATCACGGATAAGAAAATTTCCTCGATGGCGGACTTGCTGCCAATGCTCGAGAATTTTGTTAAAGTGAGCAAAAATTTGGTTGTCATTGCGGATGAGGTTGACGGCGAGGCCTTGTCAACGCTTGTTGTAAACAAACTTCGGGCCACCCTAAATGTTTTGGCGGTGAAAGCACCTGGTTTTGGTGACAGGCGTAAAGAAATGCTAGCTGATATTGCTATTCTTACTGGGGGTCAGGTTGTATCTGAAGATACTGGCCGTAAACTAGAGTCCGTTAGTGTTGAAGATTTGGGTCGCGCTGATCGCGTGACATCTGATAAGGACAACACAGTTATCGTGGGCGGTAAAGGGAAGAAGTTAGCTATTGATGGCCGAATTAAACAGATCCGCTCTCAGATTGTCAAAACAACTTCAGATTTTGATCGAGAAAAGCTTGAAGAAAGACTTGCCAAACTTGCCGGCGGGGTGGCGGTTATTAATGTTGGTGCTGCTACAGAAGTAGAAATGAAGGAAAAGAAAGAGCGTGTTAACGACGCCGTGCATGCGACTAAAGCCGCTGTTGAGGAAGGCATTGTTCCTGGTGGTGGGGTCGCACTTCTAAGAGCCGGAAAAGTATTGGAAACTATAAAACTAGCAGGCGACGGTGGGGTCGGTGTGGATATTCTCTCTCGAGCGTTGAGTGCGCCAATGAGAAAACTAGTCGAAAACGCGGGTACTGATAGTGGTTGGGTGATCAGAGAGGTAACCAAGGCAGAGCCCAACGTTGGTTACAACGTTTTGACGGGTGAATTTGAGGATATGTTAAAGGCTGGGATTATCGACCCAGTTAAAGTAACTAGATCTGCACTTCAGAATGCTGCCTCCATTGCCATAATGATTCTGACAACTGAGGCGCTTGTTACAGATATCCCTGAGAAAAACCCTTCCCCTCCAGCCGGTGGTATGACCGGTGGAATGGATTACTAGTTCATAGCCTAGTACCTAGGCAGGTAAACGGAAAAGGCCCCCTTGAAGGGGGCCTTTTCCTGTATAAACTAGTGTTACTTATTAGGAAGAACACTGGCAGGGTTAATCTTTTTGCCGTTTTCCTCGATTTCAAAGTGTAAGTGAGCTCCGGTGGTTCTGCCTGTAAGCCCGACTGTACCGATTTGGGTCTCAGGAGTTACTTCCTGGGATTCTTTAACCAAAATTTTGTTAAGGTGGGCGTATAGGGATTTTGAACCGTCGATATGCTTAACAATAACTGCTCGTCCAAGCCCGTAAATATCGGTAAAGGCGCTTTCAACCAAACCTTGGGCCAAAGGTTTGACAGGCGTGTTGAGATCAGCCCTGACGTCAAGAGCTTTGTGGGCAGGCGTATAGCTCTGAGATACCACACCGCTAACCGGCCAGTTAAACTCTAGACTTTCTCCGGATTCGAGAGTCGTTTTTATTTGTGAACCAGGATCACTAGTTTTGCTTTGGGTAACAGCATAGCTGTTAGCAGCCTGATACGAAGAGCCGATTGGAGCAGAAAGTAGCAACACCAAGGAAAGCCCCACAATTAGGACAGAGTTAAACTCTTCTTTAGTAATGGTAATAATCTTCAGCACTCGCTTAATTAGGGCCTTGCTAAATTTTAATCCATCAGAAATAACCGCTTTAGGTTCGTACAAAATGTTAGATCGGTTTAGTAACGACACATTAGCGGACCTATAGTTGGATAAAATTGTGACATTTCGCTGAGGCAGGAAGCGTCCCCGCTCAAGGCGGAGAGACTTGCTTTTTAGCATAGTCCGAGCAAAGCTCGGTGATTACCCAGGGCGAGTGAGAGCTGTGCTGGGTTTGTGCCTTTTAAGGCACTAAAAAACCCTCTTTCGAGAGCCTATATAGTTTAACACGCTCTAAATCTAAAGTCAAGTTTGGAAAGACCGTATAAGGTCACCCTACGCTAAAGCTACGGGTGACACCCTTCTTTGTGAGTAGAGAACGGCAACCTATGTTCAGGGGTTATATGTGGCCGATAGGCCACCCATAGCCCGTAGGGCGAAGGGTGGAGGCCTGGACCGGATTTGAACCGGTGTACGCGGTTTTGCAGACCGCTTGATAACCACTCTCACACCAGGCCATAATTAAGTTCAGATTTTAACACAAATAGACTCAGATGTCATTGCGAGCGAACATAATGAGCGTGGCAATCTATATAGATTGCTTCGACTCCGCCAGTTGGCGGATCCTCGCAAGGACATTGGGTAGGGTTATGGTTGGACTTTTGTGACGTATTGGGCGGAGACCCAGCCTGAAGTGCTATCGGGTAATTGAATCTTAAACCACTCAGGTTGCTCTTCTAAGAGCTCAAATTTTTCACCTGGTTTGATTCGAGTAATTAACTTCGCCGAAGTGGAGGGGCCTTCCCTGACGTTAAGATAGCCTGTTGGGGTGGTAGTTACTTCTAGGAACATGGTGTTAGCCTTGTTTCCAAGAGCACTAAGGCGTAAGTCATCGATAGACTTTTTGGCAGCCTCTCCAAGATCAGCGGTTTGCTCTTCTGCCAGATAAGCCAAAGTCGGGTTTGGGTTTTCCTTTACGATCTTTTCGGCAAGCTCCTTTTGGGTCAAAAGAATCCCGTCTTCTGTCATAAGCAAGTCTGCCTTGTACATTTCTAGATCAATCATTTCGGCAAGAGCCCCTACCTGATTTAGCTTCGCTGTGGGGTAAATATGGATAACCCTTAGATTTTTATAAGCCTTGAGCTCTTTACTTTCGATCTTTACTTGGGGCGTGAGATCGACATTGATGATTAACTTGAAGCCATTGGTAACATTGACTTCCAGCATTCTCGAGATATAGCCCTCTTTCGAAACCGTGACTTTGTGTAAGCCAGATTCAACCGACTTCTCTAAAGGACTGGGTCCTAGTTTCTGATCGTCGAGCACGATATCAGCATTTTCTGGGTTGGTGGAGATGACAAGACCACTTCCCTTTTCCAGAGTCAGAATTTCACCTGATCCTAGCTCGTTAGATGGGCCTAGCTCTCTATTTACCAAAACTTGGCTCCCAACGCTGACCTTAATTTTGGTTTCCCAAACCTTTTTTAGTGGGATAAGAGTTGGGTTAGCGCTAGAAGAACTTTGGGCTTCAAGTCGGATTTTGTACTCACCGCTTTTTAAACCCTTTTTTTGGTAGGTGGTATTTCCTGAGTTATTGTCGTCCAGATAAACCTGGGATTCTGGAGTGGAGGTGATCATGAGACTACCTGTGCCAGGGATAATATTGGCGTAGACATATTGAAAAATACCGTAACTTGCCAATAAAAGAACAAAAATACCTGAGTAGATGAGCAGACGAGAACGCATTTGTCTAAAAGATATCACAGGTGTCGGCAACACACAACTGGAAAGTTGTGAGTTAAGAGTGCATTTGTTAGAGTGTAAGTAAATAGTATCAATCCTGGATAGTTTTTATGAAAGTAAGCCTGCTCAAACTAATCGATGTGTCCATCTTGCCTGCTGTTTTGGCAGTCGGGGTTAAGTTTTTAGGCTTAATGTTTGCTTTAAAGTTCCTCAATCTTACTTTCTCCACCAGGATTCAAGGATTTTTTCCAGAGTTACTTGTTGACTACTCCTCAAAAGAGTCGGAAATAATAAGTAGCTCTGTTTCAGTACTGTTTACAGGTATAACCCTGGGTCTAGGTTGTGGTCTGTTGTTAGTACAGGCCCATTTTTTCCATGAAACCCATATCTCGCCAAAATCGGCTACTAATCTCGCACGCAAGGGCTTATCGAAGATAATCACCTCGAGCTTTGATGTTTTTCATCGGCTTTTTATCTGGTTGTCACTTCTCTGGCTTGTGACATTCCTGTCTTTTTACCAGACTTTCCATAATCAAGTCTCGATTTGGGTTAGCCTGGTTCTCCTTTTTATTTCTTGGGGGTACACTCAGCTATTGGCACTAGATATGGCAAAAGAGAGAACTAACGATTAAGTATGTAGACAATGCCAAGTATGGAGCTTACCCAAAGTAGCGAGGTTGTGAGTATTGGTAAATCTTCCAGCAGGGTTCGTTCTGGAGATTCCCCTTCTTTTTTGGCGTAAATTAAATACAAATAGCGAAAAATACCATAGATGACTAGTGGGATGGTTACCATAAGTAGCTTAGGAGTTGATAAGGCCTGAGGTAGGATAGAGGCCACAAAAGTCCGGTTTCTCTCCGGCTCGTTGAAGGTGAATAACGAATAAGTCAAGATTGTGGCTGTGGCCATCATAAAAGTCATCCCATCCAATAGCACTGTTGGGTAGTTGGTTAGGGTGTCTCGGTGTTCAGCAGCTACCTTGTGACTCATTTGGGCAAGCTCTAACCTTCTTTTAGCAATAGCCAGAAACAAGGAAACCATTATGGTGGTAAGGATTAGCCAGGAAGAGAGAGTGGTGATCGGCTCAACATTGGCTACAACTAAAAATCCGGCAAAGATTCGAATCATGAAAGTCGCGGCAATGCTTAAAATGTCTAATAGCGCTATGTGTTTAAGATAGTAGGTGTAGAATATCTGAACACTCAGAAAGACGCCTAGCATGAGGAAGAGGTAGTTGTTAATTAAGGATCCTCCGAGGAGGGCTCCTGCGATTAGGAGTAGGGCTACTTTCATAGCCAAATCAGAGCTGAGGAGGCCCTTGGCGATTGGTCGATTTTTCTTAAAGTAATGAACTTGATCACGCTTAAAATCAATAATGTCGTTTATCAGATAAACACCACTGGCCATGAGATTGAATATAACAAAGGTCGCAAGTACTAGTAGAAATTTTTCAGGTACAAATAGCTGACCGGCGAAAGTTATTGCCGCAAAAACTACTAAATTCTTGGACCATTGTCGAGGCCGCATTGATCTTAGTAAATAGTAAAGAACCATTCTAGTGAGAGTGTATCATATAAGTTCAAGATTAAGGGCAGCTAAAGGTTTCTATCCCATAGACTTGACTTTCTAACCGAAGTGTGCTATACTTCTAACCGTAATTAAATAAGTTACCTAAATGATAGGCATCTGGTAACTGGATTGAATATAATAACTGTCTAATTAAAATACTTAGAAGCCCATATTCTTTTCAGTTACAAGGTGCTTTTCTTTTTCAACGACTGAAGGGTCGTTTTTTTAGTTGTCTTTTTTGTTAGGTGATATAGTGAAGTAGAGGGTAGTTAGTATACTGATTATAATTACTCCAACAGAAGCCAAAGCAACACTTTTACCTTTAGATCCTAGGTTTAGTGCAGCCCAGCCTGAAACAGCCGTAAGCAACCAGTAAAACAGCGCTACTTGAGCTTTGCTCCACCCCAGATCTAACAATTTATGGTGCAAATGGCCGCGGTCTCCCCAAAAGGGAGATTTACCTTTCATAAGCCTTCGAACTATTGCGAACAGGGCGTCTGCCAAAGGTACTATAAGGACTAACAAGGTGGTTGCTAGCCTCCCACCTGCCAATATCGCCAAGACACCCAAGAGTAGCCCAGCAAGCGCCCCACCGCCATAGCCAGGCATGATACGTTGGGGGTAAAAGTTGAAAGGTAAGAAACCAAAATACGCCCCAGAGACGATAAAGGCTAGTATTGCCACAGATGTTTGAGTTGGATCCACCTCAACATATTTCAAGGCCACAAAGCTAAGAATGAGGCTTGCTATGGTGACAATTCCGGGTAACTGACCATCAACCCCCTTACTCCAATTGATTGCGTTCATCATCCAGGTAAGCCAGACGAGAGTTAATAAGTCAGCCAGAATTGGGATGGAATAACTCTTCCCAAACAGACCAAACTGCCAAACGAGTTGGTCAAATCTGATCTCTCCTCCAAATGGGTTGGGAAGCCAATTTATAGCAATACCGCTACCGACGATCAAAAGAGCGCTCAAAAGATTTATCCCAAAGCGAAGGTAAGGATTTAGATCATACTTGTCGTCCAGTGTCCCCAGGACTACTAAAAGGGTACTGGCGAGTAGGAAAGAGATGATTCGAGGAGTTTCCATAACGCCGCTAGCACTCACGAAAAGAGGGACGAGAACTAATAAAGAGATAAGTATTGGGATCCCTCCTGCACGGGGAGTGGGTGTGGTTATGATATTGGCGGGGTGGGCTCTCCCAGGATAGTCCATGAAACCGTATTTTTTGGCTAATTTGATTACGAACAAGGTGCTGATAGCTGATATTAAAACTGAAACAACAAAAATAGTTAAGTAGTTCATATATTACGGGATGGATATTACAATAATACGCCAAAGTGCCACTATGCCCAAGAGAGAGATAAGAACACCCTGCCAATTAAGTAGGTTGGTGAGAAATCCTTTCTCTTTAAGCACGAGGGTACTAAATAAGGTATTTAGTACAAGAAACACACTCAGACTTATGGGGATTAACCAGAGACTCTGGGGACTGGTTAACTGGTTTTCTCCCCAGGGTAGGGTATACCAGAGAGGGACTTGGGGAGGGAGAGAACCAATCCGAAAAATCAAGTAACCGTAGCACAGTAAGATTATCAGGACATTGAGTAATCGAGTGTAGTTAAGAAATAAAGTTTTAAGTAAGTAAGTGACACCTCGCTTTAAGATATTATGGTACATAGTGAGCCCCACCCCGAGCGTTTATCGACCAGTAATCACGATCTGGAAGCGTAGTTATTATATCCTTTTTATCAAATACCACCGAACCTATATAGGAGGGTATAGATCCATTTTCCGAAAAAACATACACTGGTATATCTAAATTATACTGACGAAAATAGTATTTTGTTTCTAGAAAATTCAGCGCGTTTTCGGCAACAGCTACCGAACCTTTTTTCTGGTTTGAGATGAAAGAGACTGAGTCCTTTATTGGTTGACTGAGGGGGGTTTGGAGGGTGTAAATGCTTGTCGGTATAAGTGTTGCTAAGTAAGTTGTTATTAGGACAGTCTTTAAGGACTGGACAAGCGGGTGGGTGAAGGTTTCCGTACTTAGTACATACCCAATCGATAATATTGCTAGATACAGAGTGCTAATAAGGTAGCGGTCATGGTAGATAGGGGTGATGGTGAGAGAAACGATTATTGAAAGGACAACTGGTAAAATAAGTGCTGCAGGCATCAATACTTTGTTTAAAGGTAGCCTGATTTTCGAAAACTTCCAGGAAAATATTGCTAGTAAGATAGTAGCTAGGGAAGTGTAGAAAAGGTAGTTTCCGAAAACATATGAGCTGTGTCCTATGATGTATGAATGAAATGTTCCAAGTAAAGAGATAAATGTCGGTTTTGATAGCCAAAAACTACTTTCTATTCGAGACCACTGGCTAAGAACTATTGACGCCCAAGACCCTAAGGCAAGAATAGGTAGTAGAATGAGTTTAAAAAATCCCATTAACTTGGGTTTTTGATTTTCAGTTAGGAGTAATATAAGTACCAAGCTTATTAAGTAGAAAGTCGCGTAGTTGTGAGTAAAAATCGCCAGCGCGGCAAAAAGTCCGCTGAGAAGGTGCTTTTTATTAAGTAGGAACCAGGTAGAAGTTAGAATTAGAAACGCTAGCATAGTGTACATTCGGGTTTCGAAAGCGTAGTGAATAAGATAAGGATTCAGTAAAACAGCCAGACTTGTTAAAAGAGCTCCCAACCATTTGTTGGTTAGTTTATGGATGATTAGGCTAGACACAAACACACTGCCGAGGTGGAATAGAAGTGATAGTGAGCGTAAGCTTAGTTCAGTTTCTCCAAAAAGAGTAGTCCAGTAGTGGAGGAGGGTGTAATACAGTGGGGGAGAATAGTCGAGGGCTGTCAAACTAATAATTTCTAGGGGGCTTTTAAGAGCGAGAAAGAAGCTAAAAGCTTCGTCTCTCCATAAACTTTGGTAAAAAAGCGGAATCATTTACTTCCTATTTTTTCTGTCACTTTATACTCAAGGCGCTTACCCAGTAACAAGCGGGTGTGAGCGTCCATGCCGGGTAGGGAATTAAACAAGAAAGCGGTTATCGGTAGAAGTAAGTATTGAAGAATAGTAACTGGAATAAACCTTTTTTTGAAATATTCCGGTCGGGGAGGGCGAAGGAGATAATCTATGGCAATGATAAAGACGATAAACATGGTTGCTAACGTAAGAATAAACCCAGAAACTTGAGGTAGGCGGTAGCCCAAGGTTGTGTATTTGAAAACTGGGTTAACGAGTGGGGGAATGGTGGCCCCTAGGGTAATAAGCCACCAGTTAGCTGGCCAGAGAATATGCTGTTCTAAAGCCCGAAGCATTCTGAGGCTAAAATTGGGAAGATTGATCTCCCGGTAATGAACCATGAACTTCTTGATAGCGTAAGCAATATCTGTTACACCCCAGGCCCAGCGTCTTGCTTGGTAATATTGGCTTGTTAGACTTTGCCAGTAGTTACGTCCCTCAGCCGCGTCCCCGAAATGAGCCAGAAAAATCGGTTCCAGTCCGACACGGCCCTTGTGCGCGAAAAATGCTTTGAAGAAAAGGTGCCAATCTTCAGGAATGACATCCACATCCCAAAAATCTGTTTCGTCGAGGAGACGCCAGCTTAAGGAATAAGTAGAGTAGTTAAAACCGGTTTTGGTGCGCATTAATTCACCTACTTGGCTGATATTATGGATGGTGTTAACTAGTCTAGTGAAAATTGGGATCCTCCAGAGGTTGTTATAAAAAACCAAGGCCGCTTGCCAGAATCTTAGGTGACGCTCCGGGTGTTTCAGAAACTGATAAGTAAGGCAGGAAAAGTACTTAAGATGAATTGCAATGTCAGCATCGCACGAAGTGGCGGTTAGATAGTCAAGATCATAGCCCAGCTTAGTAACCTTTTCTTTTATCGCTCTACCGCTTGCAGCCAGATTTGAGGATTTACCCACCACCTCACCTGGTTCTAAGACGTGAGTGGTATTCCAGACATGGTTAAATTTAGCACCAAACTCCTTTTTTAAAGTCGCCACTTTAGCGCTAGCTTCCTGATCCCTGGCTTCGGTGGCGATTACAACATCAATTTGTTTGGAGGGGAACTCTTGTTCGGACAGAAAGGTTAGTGTTCGTTGTAAGATTTCGAGTGGTTCTTTATACGTTGGGACAAACACAATATGGCGAACTTTTTGGTAAGGCAGATGCTCCTCCTTGAGTTTGGCTAGCCAGTCCACCTTTTTAGTTTGTTGGATTTTACGATAGGATCTAACAGCGTTGATAGCGAGACTGCCGGCTTTGTAGACAAAATAAACATCGAAGACAATTATGAAGTAGGCTATTATTTCAGGAATAAAAAATGACGCCCAAAAAGGGGAAGTGAGTAAAGTCCAGGAGAGAAGTGGTGGAAGTATTTCCAAGATTCGCGTAATTTGCCGATCATACTTCTTAACAATCTTTTCCATAGGTTACACAAACTTCAATTTTCAGTTCTCAATTTACAATGAATATTCCAATGATACATTGATCAAATGAAAATTTATTGAAAATAAGCTTAGCTTGTTTCGAGTCGAATAAATCGACTCCAAATTAAAAACTGGTACTTGAAAATTCAAATTTTAAATAGCCTTTCAGCATTTTGAGTGGTCGTTTTTTCTACTTCTTCCAGACTAATTTTTTTAACCTCGCTTATGGTCTGTGCGACTATTTTAACAGCGGTGGGGTCATTGCGCAAACCTCGCTTTTCTTGAGGCGGGAGGAAAGGGGAGTCTGTTTCCAGGAGAATCAAATCTAGGGGAAGATACCTCACCACCTCACGAAGATAGTCGTTTTTCGGGTAGGTAATAATAGGGGTGAAAGAGACAAACAAACCTAGGTTAACAATTTTTTTGGCGTAGTCTAGACCTTCGCTATAGCAATGAAAAACACCGGTAAGGTTGGTAAAGTCATGTCTTTTTAATTGTGCGACGAGAGGGAAAAGGTCCCCCATTGCTTCTCGACAGTGAATAATAACCGGAAGACTAAGTTTTTGGGAAAGTTTAATTTGTTCTAAAAAAGCTGTTTTTTGCAGCTTCGGGTCTGAAATCCCGGGCTTGGTTTCAGAGATATATTCATGGTAATCCAAGCCGATTTCACCAATCGCCACAACCTTGTTATTGGTTGCTAAATCAGTCAATTTGTCTAGAGTATAGCTGTCATATTCCCCGCTGTGGTGTGGGTGTACTCCTACAGAAGCGTACAGCTCAGGGTACTTCGAGGCAAGTGCGACAGACGAAAGGGATGTTGCCAGGCTTGAGCCAACGATTATAATCTTCCCTACCCCCTCCCCGATCGATTTTTTAATAATTGCTTCTCGGTCGTTGTCGAAAGCTTTAAAGTTTAGATGGGCGTGAGTGTCAATGAACATTTAGTTATGTCATTCTGAGGCATAGCCGAAGAATCTAGCATGTGCGTCTAGTAGATCCTTCACTTTGTTCAGGATGACACCTCGAGTCTTGGAAAGAGAGCCTGCTCTGGTTTTTTCACATCCGGCCCAGAAAATATATCACGTATTTTGGTAGAGGTTTCTGGTAAAAATGGATAAAGGTCACAGGCGATTTGTCGGATACCCTGGACAATTTCATTCCAGTTTGAACTCGTGTTGGGATCCTTAATTTCCCAGGGGTGCCACTCGTTTAGCTTTTGATCGAGGGTGCTTACTTTTTCAGAAATGTTTCTTAGGACTTGGTCCAAGGATAAGGTTGAATACAATTCTGAAAGACCCAAAGAGGGCTTAATATTTTCCTGATCTTGACTTATCGTAACTTTGTTTAATTCCAAGAGCTTTGAGACTCTAGAGACGAGATTACCTAAACCATTAGCCAGGTTAGAATTATAAAGTTGATCAAAAGTTTCCCAGGAGAAATCACCGTCTTCCCCGAAGGGAAAAGCCGAAAGAAGGACATAACGCGTACCCTCGACGCCATAGCGCGCTACCAGCTCAGAAGGCTTGATCACGTTTCCCAGGGACTTGGACATTTTTTGACCAGAAATGGTAAAGAATCCGTGACCAAATACTTGCTTTGGCGGTTGCTCGCCTATGGCCAAAAGCATGGCTGGCCAGATTACCGCATGAAACCAAACAATGTCTTTACCAACCAAATGAAGATCAGCAGGCCAGACCTTGTTTGGGGAGCCGTAAGTGTAGTAATTGATTAAAGCTTCTATCCAGACGTAAGTGGTGTGAGACTCATCAAAAGGGAGTGGTATCCCCCACTCCAGATTTGCCCGCGAGATGGAAATATCCTCCAGTCCCAATTCTAATTTGCTAAGCATTTCGTGTTTCCTTTTCGCTGGCTGGACTTCAATACCTTTCCCGTCCTCATTCTTAATAAGTTCAATAAGACGATCTTGGTAAGCACTTAGTTTAAAGTAATAATTTTCCTCTGAATGCTCAACAGGGGGTTTTAGGTGGTCCGGGCACAATCCATCTTTTAACTCATTTTGAGATAGAAATTTCTCACACCCGATGCAGTATAGACCTTTGTATAATCTAGGCTTAGGATCAATGGCGCCAGTGTCGTAGAGCTTCTGAAGAAAGTCCTGGCTAACTTTTATGTGGTCCTCATCGGTTGTTCTAATAAATCTAGAAAAGTCTATATCAAGTAATTGCCAGGCTTTTTTAAATTCCGCTGAGATTTCATCAGCGTACTCTTTAGGCTCCTTATTGTGGTTTTTAGCCGCCGCCGCAATCTTGGCCCCATGTTCGTCAGTTCCAGTCAGCAACCTGGCGTCATAACCAAGTTGTTTCCAAAACCTGGCAACTACATCAGCAGCCACTGTGGTATAGGTGTGGCCAATATGGGGAATATCGTTTACGTAATAAACAGGAGTTGTGACAAAAAATTTACTTTTTTCCATATATGGGTCTCCAAGAATAGGTTTCGAGTAATCCTAGGATCATAATTAAAAGTAGTATATTAAAAAAACTGTTGGTTTTGGTAGCTTGTAAAGCACCCAAAATTACTAAGAATGAGGCTAGGAGAACCCCTCGCTTAAAGCTTTGTCCTCGGCTGACTTTTATCTGCCAGGTTAGCTTGGATGATTTTACAACCTTGCTAATAGCTAAGCTCGCGTAGTATACCAGCAAACTTAGCATCGGGGCAAGTAGAGAGAAAGCGCTAATAAGTAGAAGTGCAAGATTCCCAAAATTTAGGCTGTTATTGTCTCTGTAAGGCGGCAGAAAAAATACGGTGTAATATATCCCACCGAACCCAAGTATTAGAGATAGCGCTGGTAAAATTAACTTTTTCATGGTCTAGTTAAATACCTGGAACGTAGAGCCTTCGGTATTTTTCATGACTTCCACTCTTGCGGGAAAAGCTTCTTTTAAATCTTCAATGTGAGTAATGATCAGGATTTTGGCAAAACTTTCTTGGATTAAGTTGATTGACTCTATAAGCCGATCCCTGCCAGCTGCGTCCTGAGTGCCAAAGCCCTCGTCGATTACCAAAAACTGTAGCCTAGCACCAGCCCTTTGGGTCAGAAGTTTCGATAAGGCGAGCCTGATAGCAATATTGACGCGGAACGCTTCCCCACCGGAATTGTGGACTAGGATGGCGCCGTTACCAGCAACAAAAGAGTTATTATTTGGAACCATCAGATCATAAACGTAATCACTACCCGACTCGATCTCTTCAAGACTTCTAATCTCAAGTATATTCCAATCTTGGACCAAGTCCTGAGTCTTAAGATAAGATTTGGTTAGCGTTTTTGGTATCCTTGACACACCACAACCGAAAGATTCAAACTCGGCCCCGCGCCTAAATCTCTTTCCGTTAATTCTCGATGTATCTAAGAGTGAATATGGGATACCTTCATATTTAGTACTTGAGTCGTACTTAGAAGCTATAACCCCGATTCCTAATAGTTCTAAGTTCTTCTTTCCTGATATGACAATTCTATACGATTTTTGATGATGCATGTCCCTTCGAAAACCTTCTTCGCCGTGATTTTCAATTCTGGCCCAAATGCCCAGCTGCCTACAAAGAAATATTACTTCTCCTGCTAGTCTCCGACTCACGGTCGTGATATTCACAGAAGACTTAGATTTCATTGGGTAAAAACTAACATGTCCGTCCCCTTGGATCAAGCCTTTTAGGAAAGCTTTTTTCACCTCTGGGCTAGTGTTAAAAATAAAACAAGGAATCTTTTTTGAGGATGCTCTACCCCCAACCAGGTTCTTTAAGATGTGACTTACTAGTCTGCCACCTATATCCGGATTATATTGAGCCTTTGGAGACAGGGTTGTAACGGCATGAGGATACTTACTTGCGTAACGTTTTATATCTTCTGGGGAGGTGTATCGGAGACTCCTCTCATTTGTACCGAATACCGCAGCAGCAATTTTTACTATCTCTTGAGCAAGATACTGATTAGTTCCAAGTGCTAGGGAGTATTTTATATTTCCTGATCCTTCTGCAACAATAACCCCAAGCAACCTTGCAAAATTTTCGTCAACCACTACAAAACGGTTGAGTTTTTGATCTCGTCGTGACCAGATAAAGTTATCATCCCATAAAAGTGCTTTAGATTTAATTTTCCGGTCATTAATAAATTCACCTGAAATAAAGTGTGTCAAATCGACTTTATTAGTTGTGATCGGAGATGGTATTATCGCTGGACTTAAAACTAAGTCTCCGATATTCAAGTCTTCCGTGCGCTTAATTTTTAACCCCGCTGCGGTCATTACATAAATGCTGTGATTCTTTGTTAAGCGTACTGTGTAGTTGCCTGGGCCACACTTAACCTCCAAAACTTTTTTGGGAGATTTGTGACGAAGTATTTTATCCACTTTTTGCCATAAGGATCGACCGTTTACATAACATAGAGCTTCTACACAGGAATTTTGAAACTGGTATTTTCCATGGACATCAGTTAATGCTGCTGTACTCCATAAGTCCTGTATTGGTAAAGATCTGATATCAGTGCCTTGACGAATAAAAACAAGCTCGTTTCCATCAACTGAGTAAGTTTCATAAACTCTTTGCCCGTTTTCATCCGAAATATTTATGTCCAATGTTTCAATAGTTCCGCCAGTTTTAGCTTCTCTTTGAGTCGAGAGCGCTATCTTCATTCTACCGTCACTGAGCTTATCCATCAAAATATTAGCTTCATTTTCGATTTCGGGAATGATTGTTTCTATAAGCAGCGCCTGGATGCCTTTTTTCCCGAAAGCTAAGGCCAGCTCTTCGTAGTCGGACTTCTCAACACTAAAATGTTCTCGATCTTTCAGTCTTAGTTGCTTCACGTCTTCGAGTTGTTTAGACCGATCGACTAATTTTTGGGCAGCACCGAGTTCAGTTCTTTTACTGTTTTCCAAGATTCTAATCTGGTTTAAGAGACGCTCTTTTTCCTGATGTTCATTGGAAGCGCCAGTCAACTCGCGTTGGTGCTTCGCAAGCTCTTCGAGCTCCCGGCTTTCTTCGGCCAATACTTTCTCTTTTGCCGCTAATAATTCCTCAAGTTCATGAAGGTTTTTGTTCTCACTATCGATTCGTGTTTTGGCCTCACTGAGTTTAATCTTTTTTACCTCTATTTCCGTGAGTTCCTCAATCTGCCTTTGAACGTCCGCAGAGGTTTTTAGAAGTTCTTTTGAATCGAGAATATTTTTTTCTAAATTCTGGATTTGGGTAGAAAGAGGCTGTTTCGAGATTTCGAGCTGATTTAACTTTTGGGTAAGAGCTTTATAATTTTCCCGTTCGTTTTCAAGGCTGACGGTAACTTCTTTAAGAAGTTTGGAGTGCTCAAGCTTATTGGTAAAAGGTTGTTTACAAGTAGGACACGTGGCGCTTTTTAGGTCTTGCTGTTTTAGCACCAATTCTTTGCCTTTTCGGCCGGATTCTTCCCTCTGAGCCTGAAGTAAAGTAAGTTCTTTTTCAAGTGCTGAGTCTTTTGACTTAAGTACTGACAGCTCTTCTTGGAAGCCATTAAACTGACTTTGACTGGCCTGCAGAGTTTTAGACTGAGTTTTTAAAAGTTGTAGCTTTTGATCGTTTTCCTTTATTGATTCCTCTTGGGAAAGGATTACTTTAAATTGCTCTATGCTTGCCTGCTTATCAAGGAACTGTCTTTTAAACGAAGCGATTTCCTGCTTTAAGACTTCAACTCTCTCGGAAGATTTTGTAAGCGAGGCGACTTTTTGTGAGGCTAATTCTTTCTTTAACTGTGATTCTTTCAACTCTTTTTCTGCTGAGCTTACTTTCTCTGTTAGCTCTTTCAACTCTTTTTCAACTTGGGTTAAGGTATTTAAAGTATTGTCCTTACTCATTAACTCGTTATCAATTTCTTGGACTTGATAATTAATTCCCTCGATCTTAATACCGAGGTTTTTGGCCTCTTCTTTGGCCTTGGATTCTAGTGAGTCGTACCCGCTAAGGCCTAGAATGTTGGCTAGGATTTCTTTCCGCTCGGTTGGAGCCTTCAGAGTGAATTCATCGGCCCTGCCCTGTCTGAGATACGATGAGTTAACAAAAACTTCGTAGTCCATGTGGATTGTCGAGATTATTTTTTGCTGTGTTGATTTAATAGTTCCTTCGGTGAGGTTATGCTCCCCGCAGAAAAATTCCAGCGAGGTAGTGCCGTTGCCTTTGGTAGAGCGCTTACGGATTACTTTGTAGATTGTCCCTTCCAGCTCGAATTCGAATTCGACGCACATTAGGTCGTGTCCTGTCCGAATCAACTTGTCGGCATTGTTTCCAGCTCTAGACTCGCCCCACAGAGCCCAGGTAATAGCGTCAATCAAACTGGACTTGCCGGCCCCGTTAATTCCGGAAATAGCGGCCATATGGAACTGCCTGAAGTCCAGGGTTGGGACATTGACCCCATAGGATGTGAAATTGGAGAGTTTTAGCGATACAGGTATCATTAGATTACAATTTTCAATTTTCAGTTCTCAATTTACAATGAATATTTCAATGATACATTGATCAAATGAAAATTTATTGAAAATTAAAAATTGGTAATTGGAAATTAAATCTACTCCTCTGCTAATGTTTTTGCCAGTTGTTTTAACTTATTAATTCTAGACTCCGAAAAGCCTTTGGATTGAAAGTATTTTTCTAATAAGTCCTCAGGGCTTAGTGTTTCCGCGTTAACCCCGTCCCCTAATTGGTTACGGTTGGTTTTCTCAATGTTTTTGTTTATGCCCGCAATGATAAAAGCATCTTCCAGAGCCTTTTTGATTTCATTGATCTTGATATCCCCATTAGAATTGGGTGGGAAGTCGACAATTAGTTTTACGACCGCGTCTTTAAAGTCTTGCTTTTTAATTTCGGAAAGGATGGTGGCCGTAGGATCAGGGTCGGACCCTGAGATCGTTGTCTTAATCGTGAGAAATCTTCGTGCTGGGGTTGGGATAGGTGTATGCGTTGCTGAATACGTAATTTTGTCATCCTGAACTTGTTTCAGGATCTCCACAATCTCAAAGCTTTTGGTCTCATTTTCCTCCCCAAAGTCCACACGCTCGATACTACCGCTGTATAAGATTGGAGGCTGTACTTGTACTACCTGCCTCTTATGAATGTGTCCTAGGGCAACGTAGGCCGTTTGGGGGTGTTTGGTGAGGCTAGTCTTACTTATTACCATATCGCCACCCAGGCTGACGCTACGCTCGCTGCCAAATACGGCTCCTTCAACCGAAGCGTGGGCTGTTACTACCAGAGGAAGATCTGATTTTACTTGGTTATAGAGGGGTTCAATGAGTGTGTCAATCTCCCCAAATTCTTTTCTGGAGACCCAGGGAATCCCGAGAATTTGCACATTTTTGATAGTAATAAGCTGGGGCTCACGAATCACGTGGACGTTTTCTATTTCTAAGGCGGAGTAAATATCCAAAGAATTGGCTTTACCGAAAGCATTGGGGGTGTCATGGTTGCCTACCAAGAGTACACAAGGGATATTTAATCGTGAGAGTTTCAAAATCCGCTTGGCAAACTCTCGCTGGTGGGTTGGGGTTGGTTCGGGAGTTTTGAAAGCATCGCCCGCGAAAAGAAAGAAATCAACTTTTTCTTTGATGGCGTAGTCGACAACGAAATCAATGCTACGAAGAAAATCCCCAAGACGGGTTGAAAGACCAGTTTGCGGATCAACTCGAGAATAATTTTCCATCCCGACATGCCAGTCAGCGGTGTGAATAAATTTTGCAATCACTTCTTGAGCCTGCGCCATAGTGAACATGAT
>MHDB01000012.1:0-6432 GCA_001816835.1 Candidatus Woykebacteria bacterium RIFCSPLOWO2_01_FULL_43_14
GAACTCAAAAGGGTTGCTTGTTTACAATTTAAGGCTTGATTTGATATAGTTAAGCAAATTATGGATCTGGGTAAACTTAGCATTGGTAAAAATATTCCTGAGGAGGTAAACGTAGTGGTGGAAATTCCTCAGGGTGGTTCTGTCAAATACGAGATGGACAAAGACTCCGGCGCCATCATGGTAGATCGTTTTGCCTATACAGCGATGTTTTATCCGTTTAACTACGGCTTCATTCCCCACACTTTGGCGAAAGATGGAGATCCAGTGGATGTTTTGGTTATCTCCACCTATCCAGTATATCCTGGTGCCGTAATCCCCAGCCGAGTGGTAGGAATGTTAGAAATGGAAGATGAAGAAGGCATCGATACAAAAATAATTGCTGTCCCTACTAAAAAAGTTGATCCTTTCTTTTCTAAAGTTGAAGATATCGGAGATATCGATGAGCCCACCAAAGCAAAGATAAAACACTTTTTCGAGCACTATAAGGAGATCGAACCTAACAAGTGGGTTAAGGTGAAAGATTTCCTTCCTAAGCTCCGCGCTTTTGCCGAGATCACCTCTTCGGCAAAGTAGCTTTTTACTTTTCTTTATTTGAAAAAAGGGTGTGTACTAAAGTCGATAGGACTGAAACAGTTAAGCTAAAAAGCATGGCCCACAAAAATCCATCCACTTGGAACCCAGGTACAAGCCATTCTGTGATTACCACCATAAGGGCATTGATAACGAAACTAAAGAGACCTAAAGTCAAAAGAGTGATAGGCAGGGTCAAAACAAAAACAAGAGGCTTTACTAAAATATTAACTACGCCTAATACCAGGGCTACTACTAAGGCAGTCAAGAAACTTCCGACATGAACTCCCGGTAGTAGATAAGACGCTGATAACACCACCAGTCCACTCAAGAGCCAGTTAATACCAGTTTGCAACATAATTCAATTGTAAGTACAAGTTAGCAGTTTATGCAACATAATCTAGAATAAATGTTGCTAGTGTAATAAAATAATCTAATGATTGATATAGTCAGGGTTTCCAAGGAATATCGCTTCGGCCGGGAATCTTTCTTTGCTCTAGCTAACATTAGCGTAAAAATAGAGGATGGTGAGTATGTGGCAATTCTTGGTCCCTCAGGGTCAGGTAAATCAACTCTCATGCACCTGATTGGTGGCCTGGATCGTCCAACAGATGGGGACTTGATTGTTGACAACGAGAATCTTTCGGAACTGAATGATGGCGAGCTTGCGGAATTTCGAAATAAAAAAGTAGGCTTTATCTTTCAGTCTTTTAATCTTATCCCAAACACTTCTTTGTATGATAACGTGTCTTTACCCTTGGTTTATTCAAAGCATAAGCTCCCCGATGAAAAGGAAAAAATTCGAGGTCTTATTGATTCAGTCGGTTTGTCTCATAAAACTAGGAACAAGCCAAGTCAACTTTCCGGCGGTGAGCAACAAAGAGTGGCTATAGCTAGATCTTTAATAAATGACCCCCAAATAATATT
This sequence comes from Candidatus Woykebacteria bacterium RIFCSPLOWO2_01_FULL_43_14, assembly GCA_001816835.1. Taxonomy (GTDB): domain Bacteria; phylum Patescibacteriota; class Microgenomatia; order Woykebacterales; family 2-01-FULL-43-14; genus 2-01-FULL-43-14. The sequence goes on from MHDB01000012.1 coordinate 1,498, forward strand.
AGCCGATGAGCCGACCGGTAACTTGGATTCCAAAAATGGAACTGAGGTTATGAGAATTCTAGAAAATCTTAACAAAAAAGGGAAAACGGTTATTATTGTGACTCATGATCAAGAATTGGCCAAAGAAACAGATAGGATCATCAAACTTAGGGATGGAAAAATAATTTGAAGTTGCTTATTTCAAGCGTCGTTATCGCTCTTAAATCCATCGCGGGCAATAAACTTAGAAATTCTCTTACAGTTTTGGGTATTGTGCTGGGGGTGTTTACTATTTCAACTCTTCTCTCCCTAGCCTTTGGAGTAAGAGAGGAAGTTACCAAACAAATTGAAGATCTAGGGAGCAACCTAATCGCAGTGGTTCCAGGAAAACTCAACGCCTCGGGTGGGGGTTTTAACCCATCAGCTAGCCTTGGAGCCTCGACTCTTACCGAGAAGGATTTTGATTCTATTGAACAGCAGTTGCCGGAGATAAAAAATCTTTCTATGGCCATGCTTGTTTCTGGCACAGTAAAGGTTTCGGATAAAGTTTCAAGTTCGTCACTTATTTTTGCTGCCAGCGAGAAAATCCTTCCTAACCTGAACACCAGTATTGAATCAGGGAGATTTTTTGACAACGTTGAGATTGAGGAAAATTCCAAGGTAGTTGTCTTGGGTTCCAAAGTTAAGGAGATGTTGTTTGTTAGCGACAACGCCTTAGGCAAAGAGTTGGAAATAAGGGGGCATAAGTTCCAGGTTATCGGAATTCTAAAGAGCAAGGAAACCTCCTCGACTTTATTTGGCCCAAACCTTGATGACTTGGTTATTATGCCTATCACCACCGGTTGGAAGATCACCGATACCAAACAAATATTTCGAATGATGATGCATTCTCCGACGACTGAACAAGCTGATGAGTATAAAAGCAAGGTCAAAGACATTATACTTACTAATCATGGTGGAGAAGAGGATTTTAGCGTTGTGACTCAGGAAGAAATATTAGGTGTAGTGGGGGACATCCTTGACATCCTTACAGCCATGATTGGGGCGATCGCAACCTTGTCATTAGTAATAGGTGGACTTGGGGTGATGAATATTATGCTGGTATCGATTTCTGAGAGAACCAGGGAGATAGGAATCAGGAAAGCGGTTGGGGCGAATAACGCCCACATTATGGTTCAGTTTTTAGTGGAGGCGATTGTGCTTAGTTTTATCGGAGGTCTGATTGGGTCGAGTTTGTCAGGAATTGTGGCTGTAGTTGTCAGCACTCTTTCACCCATAAAGCTAGTTTTCTCCCCGTTTGTTGTTCTTGTTTCGATCGGTTTTTCCGTTTTGGTAGGCGTGATTTTCGGTGTGGCTCCGGCTCTCAGTGCTGCCCGCAAAGACCCCATTAAAGCTATAAGAAGTGAATAGGAGAATTGCTATGATGAATCGTAGCCGAAAGATAGTTACGGTATTAGTTCTCAGTTTGGCTCTGGCTATTATTATAATCGACACGACTTTACTCAACGTTTCTTTGGGTTATATTATTCGTGATCTTAACACCGATATCCAAAGTATCCAGTGGGTTATCACCGCTTACTCTCTGACCCTGGCAGCTTTGACTATCACTGGAGGGAGACTAGGTGATCTGTTTGGCCGGAAGAAAATGTTTGTGACAGGCGCTGCCATTTTTGCCCTAGGATCATTTATCGCTTCAGTTAGTCAAAATGTTGCTACTATGATTGTCGGAGAATCTATCATTGAAGGTGTCGGCGCTGCTCTGATGATGCCGGCGACTGCTTCAATACTGGTTGCGAATTTTCAGGGTCGCTCTAGAGCGATTGCCTTTGGTATTTGGGGTGGGGTCGCGGGTGCTTCGGCAGCAGTTGGGCCTATCCTGGGCGGGTATCTTACGACCAACTATACTTGGCGATGGGGGTTTTTGATAAACGTTTTCGTCGCAGCGGTCCTTATTGTTGGGTCCTTGATCATACGAGAAACCAAGGATACTGAGGAAAAGCCAAGTTTGGATTGGGGAGGTGTTTTTCTTAGCGCCACCGGACTTCTGACGGCCGTATTCGGGATTATTGAATCCTCTCGTTACGGTTGGTGGAAGGCTAAGGAGGACTTTAATCTGGCGGGAAACACGTTTAGTTTTCCTTTTGACCTCTCAGTGGTTCCCTTCGCTATTGTCATAGGATTAGGATTACTCAGCGCGTTCTTGGTTTGGGAGAAGCATATTGAGACTAAAGGTGAAACACCGCTGGTCTCATTAAAACTTTTTACCAACCGTCAATATTCGTCTGGTGTCTTAACGACCATGGTTCTTTCTTTGGGCCAGACAGGGATTATTTTTGCGATTCCGGTGTTCTTGCAAGCAGTCCGAGGGTTGGACGCTTTTGAGACAGGCGTGGTTCTATTGCCATTATCACTTAGCTTGCTGGTCGTCGCCCCTTTAGGCGCCTTTTTGTCTGGAAAAATAAGCCCGAAGTTAATGATCCAGGCAGGTTTGTTTTTTAACATAATCGCCATGTGGGTTCTAAGACAAAGTATAAGCGTTGATGCTACAGACTATAGTTTGGTTCCAGGATTAATATTATTCGGTGGGGGAATGGGGTTGGTGATGTCTCAAATCAACAATTTCACTATTTCGGCTGTATCGGTCCAAGAAGCGGGCGAAGCTTCGGGTGTAAATAACACCTTAAGACAGGTCGGAGCTTCTTTAGGCTCTGCCATAATTGGCGCGGTTTTGATCGGCGCTCTGGGAACTAATTTGGTTGCTGGAGTAAAGGCTAGTAGCGTTATTCCGTTTAGCCTGAAGGACAGTATTGCTGGGCAGATTGCTAGCCAAACCTCCAATGTTGAGTTTGGTGGAGGAGCCAAGTTTGAAACTAAGTTGCCGGAAAATATAAACTCGGAGATCGTTAAGATCAGCCATCAAGCAACAGTTGACGCCAGCAAAGACGCGCTGTTGGTCGGTGGGTTATTTGCCTTGCTTGGTTTCCTAGTCTCATTTATTTTGCCGAACATAAAAAATGTTGAAAGTGGTAAGTCCGCCGCAGCTGGACATTAGAAAAAAGAAACCCCTAAAGCAAATGCTTCAGAGGTTAATGACCAATCGTTACTCGTTTGGGGTGATGTAACGACAGTCGTGAGCAATAAGAAACTGAATAGTCAGCGCGACAAGCTCTTTCACCCCTCGTCTTGGGATGCGATAACCTATCCCACAGTCTTCCCCAGGGCAAAACATTCCGGAATTATAAAGCCTGATGGGGTTAGTGTTTAAGGCGTAGACCCCCGACCCGAGTAAAGACGCTTCAGCCACAGTAACGTCGCTAAAGCGAGTTCTTGCCTCACACTTTCCGTCTCGATGTCTAGGACAGTAGGAGTAAAAACTAGCCATCAAAACTCGCCTGGAGTTGGTACTACCACGATCAACAACGTGCCAGTGAAAAGTCACGTTTGCTACACAAATGAGCTCACCTATCTCTTCTTGGTCAGAGGAGATAAGCGAGTCGATCAAGGATTGTATTGTCTTCCTGGCTTCTTCCATCGAGTCAGCTCGTTGCTTTAGGTGGCCGTAACGAACGTCCAGCAGGTAAGTGAACCAAAAGCACATTCTCTGGAAGCCGAATTCCTTGATTAAATACTCAACTGCAACTTCCCCAAGATCATTTGGGCCACTGGAATAGAAAAAGTCACCGTTTCTGTCGATCAAGGCATGGCTACCGCCTTCATAGCCAAGAGTTACTAACCTAGGACCGCCCTGAGTTGGCCATGGTTTGTCCATATACCTAAGATATGGTGTGACCGCTGCCACGATCTGAAGTAAGAGCTGCCTTTCCCGATCGGTCTGAGTAGAGATGGTCGCAACCATTGCCTCCACGCCTTTCCTTGCCTAATAAAGCTAGTTCCTAAACGACCTAGCCTATTGGCGCGTTTATTATAGTCGGTAAATCGAGAAAAGTCAAACTATAGGTTGGAGATTTTTAATAACGGAAAAAAGTGAACTTAGTCCACGAAAGTGAGCGCTGAACCTTTTTTGTTGGCACGGCCGGTCCGACCGATTCGGTGGATGTAGTCCTGGTAGTTCTGGGGAAGGTCGTAATTGATAACGTGAGTGACGTCATCAATATCTAATCCTCGAGAGGCAACGTCAGTGGCGAGTAAAACATTGACTTGGTTTAGCTTGAAGGAGGACAGGGCCTTTTGCCTTTGACCTTGAGTTTTATTACTGTGTAAGGCCGCGACCTTAAATCCTCGCTCAGCCAATTCTTTGGCCAGCTTTTCTACCCCGTGCTTAGTTCTTCCGAAAACTAGCACCTTTTTATACTCATCTTGGATTAAGAGGTCGTGCAATACATCAGCCTTTCTTTGGCCGTTTATCTTGATGATATCTTGATCCACATTAGCGGCGGTCTCTTGAGTTTTCACTGATATAGTGATTGGATCTTTGAGTAAACTGTGCATGATACCGGTTATCTCAGGATTAATCGTGGCAGAGAAAAATAAGGATTGTCGCAGAGAAGGCAGATGCGAAATCAAGAATCTGACGTCTTTTATGAAACCCATGTCCATCATTCGGTCGACTTCATCTAGGACGATGTTGCTGAAAGTACTAAGGTTTAGGGATCTTCGCTCAATTAGATCCTTAAGTCGGCCAGGTGTGCCTATGACAAAGTGAGGGTTACGCCTTAATGTGGAGATCTGAGTATTGATGTTGGCACCGCCGATACAAAGAGCAGAGTACAGATTCAAATTACCAGCAAAAGCTCGGAATTCTTGATCGATCTGTAATGCGAGTTCGCGTGTAGGGGTGATGATTATCACTTTTTGATTGCGATTAAAATGAATCTTATTAATCAGAGGAATAAGAAAAGCAGCTGTTTTACCCGTACCTGTGTTGGCGATTCCGACTACGTCCCGACCTTCTAAAAGATGAGGTATGGCTTGATCTTGAATAGGAGTTGGGGTAAC
>MHDB01000012.1:6452-15087 GCA_001816835.1 Candidatus Woykebacteria bacterium RIFCSPLOWO2_01_FULL_43_14
ATGCTTTGGGACGTAGACGAATTCCTCTTCTACTTCCTGAGCTTTTTTGACGTACAACGAAATATCAACTTGTGGTTGATGGTTATTTTTTGAAGAAAACCCTCTAGGTCGGCTTCTATTAAAGCGATTAGAATAGTTGGTTCTATACATAGTTAGCTTATTAGGTAAAGTAATTTCGAGGATGATATCCTTGATTGGTCTACTCCAACCAGGCATTCGCAGGTGGGGAAATGAATGAGGATAACGAAACTCGTCTATTTAACTAATTTCAAGTATTATATCACAAACCGTATTAAAAGTATATTTAGCCTTATGAATTAAGGTTAAGCTTGCGGATTCTAATATTTTTCGGAGTGACTTCTACTAGTTCTGAATCATTGATGTACTCAAGAGCTGCTTCTAGAGTCATAACTTCGGGAGTATTAAAATGCTCAGAGACGCCTTCGCCGCTTGAGCGGTGATTGGTTTGTTGCTTTTCTTTACAGACATTTATCCTTATATCCTCACCACGGGAGTTCATACCGATTACTTGCCCAGCGTAGACTTGGGTGGAGGGACCTATAAATAAGTCACCTCGACCCTGCGCAGCGATTAAACCGTATAGCTTAGTGACACCACTTTCATGAGCGACCAAAGAACCTCTTTCTCGGGTATAAGTGTTGCCAGAGTCAGCCCGATACTCTAGGAAAGAGGAGTTAATTATCCCCAATCCTCGAGTGTCCGCTATGAACTCGCTTCGGTAACCAAAGAGTTCCTTAGTGGAAATAATAAACTCTAAAAATACAATTCCTGACTCGGAGACCATATCTTGAAGCTGTCCATGACGAAGTCCCATTTTTTGCATAACAATGCCTGAGTATTCTTCTGGGACCTCGATCATTACCCTCTCGAATGGTGTTTGTGTGTGACCATCGATTTTTTTCTCAATAACCTGTGGGCGAGAAACCTGAAATTCATAACCTTCTCGGCGCATGCGCTCGATGAGAATTGCCAAGTGAAGCTCACCCCGACCGGAAACAATCCAGCTCCCTCCTGACTCCTCAACCCTTAGGGCGACATCAGTCTCAAGTTCACGGAAAAGCCTTTCTTGAATAAGCCGAGCAGTTTTAAACTCACCTTCCTTGCCTGCCAAAGGTGAAGCGTTAATCCCAAAAGTCATTCTTACGGTGGGTTCTTCAATGTCGATCAAGGGTAGGGCTTTTGGGTTTGTACTATCAGCAATGGTTTCCCCGATTGTGATATCAGGGATACCAGATAGCGCCACAATGTCACCAGCCTGAGCTTCTTTTATCTCAACTCGCTCCAAACCTACAAAAGTCATAAGTGAGCTAACGCGATATTTTCTGGATTGTCCAGATCTAGTTATGTGCGTTACTTCCTGTCCTGATCTGATAACACCGTTATAGATTCTCCCACTAGCGATCCTACCTTTAAAATTGTCTCCAGTCGTTGAGGTTACTAGCATTTGCAATAGTTCATTCGGGTTACCAGAAGGAGTGGGGATGTATTTTAAAATAGCCTCAAAAATGGGAGAAATGTCTTTCATCTCAGATAAGTTTGGTTCTGTTCCGGCCAGACCAAGTTTGCTTGAACAATAAATAGTGGGAAAATAAGCTGCTTCCTCATCCGCCCCGAGCTCTAAAAATAAATCAAAAGTTTTATTTAAGACTTCCTGAATACGGGCATCAGATTTATCAATTTTATTAATGACCACGATTACTTTGTGACCTAGTTTTAGAGCTTCCTTAAGTACAAATCTTGTTTGAGGCATAGGACCTTCTTTGGCATCTATTAGGAGTAATACCCCATCAGCCATTTTGAGTACCCGTTGGACCTCACCGCCGAAATCAGCGTGTCCTGGCGTATCAATGATATTAATCTTAGTCCCGTTCCAGTCAACGGAGGCATTTTTGGAAAATATAGTTATTCCGCGCTCTTTTTCCAGATCGTTACTATCCATGATTAAAGTAGAGTCTTGGTTGAATTCTTTGCTGAGCTTAGTTTGGGATTGACGAAGTAAGGCATCGACTAGCGTAGTCTTGCCGTGGTCAACGTGAGCAATAATGGCGACATTTCTTAGATTTAACATATATTCAGTTTCAACAATGATTCTCCTCGCACTAAAGTGCGAGATATCATCTTTTCTCGAGATTCCTCTTCATCCTTGGGTTGAAACCCAAGGTATTCTCGAAAATAAAAAACCCGCCGAAGCGGTATTGTATTTTCGGGCAACGGGGACAATTATAACATTTATAGGTTTAATTTGCTAGGTCACCTATTGTCTAGACTTTTCCAGAGTATTAGACAGGCATAGGTGCGATAGGGCGACCACTTTGATGAAATAGTAGTTAACACCTCGGGAGTGGTTGTTTCTAGGTTGTAAAGTCTTTTGATCGCGTTTTTGAGTCCCTGGTCACCTAAGGAAAAGAGGTCGCTGCGACCGAGGGTAAACATCAGAAACATTTCCGCAGTCCAAGGACCGATGCCTTTTACCTTGGTGAGATGTGTTAGTACCTCCTGATTAGTTAGACCGCTAAGTTTTTCCAATTCAAGCTGACGAGTTTCCACTTTTTGTGCCAGATCATGCAAAAACGATGCTTTTGAATTGGACATTCCTACTCCTCTGAGTTGGTCATGAGTAAGATTGAGAATTGCTTTTGGAGTTACTTCTTGATTAAGAAATAAAGATAGAAACCGACCAAAAATAACGTCGGCCACCTTACCAGATAGTTGTTGGGCTATAATTTCATTGCATAGCGCTTGGAAATACTCAGAGGGCACACGTTTTGTGGGTAAATCAGGATCACCGATTTTGGTTAAGGCCTCAAACAAAACTGGATCCACTTTTTCAAGGTGTTTCCTAGCTTTGGTGTAAATACTCATATCTTGAGTATAGCAAAAGGTAACAGACTAAATGATTCGCCTTGGACTGAAGTCCGAGGGGCGGGTGTTTAGTGAAGCTCTACCCAATCGTCCTGGTTGTTTTGAGGAGGGGCGAAGTAGGGACCTCCATCTCTATATTGGCAGGGGTTCTGATCTCTTGTCTCTTTGGAAAGAATTAGTTTCTCCATAGACACACCCTTTTTCTGGTACTCGGCCTGCACGTCTGATGACATGTGGTTAAAAACACTGTCCAAATCCGAAAATGGTCCTGTCCAGTTGTCGATCTTTTTAGGAGGGAAACCGCTTCTTGCATAAATAATATCAAAGGAATCTCCCCGGGTTTTAGAAGTCGCTAACCAGCCGATTAGTTCTCCTGATTTAACCTGATCACCCAATTTTAAATCAGATCTTATATCTATATGCTGGGCACTGAATGTCCACACCCCAAGAGGCGGTATCAGGGCAAACATCTTTTTGGAGGAAATCCAAATCTCGCCTTCCAGATTAAGATCTGGTTCAGAGCGAATATCTGCTACATACCCATCGTATGGGGAATAAATTTCTACGGTCTTAGGCTTGTTATACTCTGGCTTCACCCAAAAATAATGCTTCATGTTTCTTTTTGTTTCGCGCTCATCCTGAGGAACTGTTACGTGACCTGTACAGCTACGGTACTTTGAGATTTTTTCAATTTTATCTAGATTGGTGAAATTGGCAACAACTTGTGGGGGAGGGTCGCTTTGAGCAGACTTTATCGAAAAGAATGCAGTGGCGATTAGAAGAATTACTAAAGTTCCAATACCGAGCAGAACCTTTTTTATCACAATTTAAGTTAAGCAGATTTTGTTAAGTCCTGTCAACCATAAGCCTTTGATAACTAAATTGATAAGGGTAATAAACAAGAAAATAATGAATAAAGTATAATTCAACCATGGAAAATTTTTACGACAGAGTAGCAAAGAAGTTTGGTGGTTATGCCTTTGGAAGCAGCAAGACTAAAGCAAAAAAGGAATATCCCTCCCAGGACCCGGAAGAAGTTTTTAAGACCAAATTAGTAGATCTTGCAGGTAAAGATAAAAAGGCTTTGGACATTGGTTGCGGAGACGGTAAGTTTGCCTTCGAGATTGCCGCTAATTTTGGACATATCCAGGGAATTGACAACTCAGTAGAGCTAATCAAAATCGCTTTAACAAAGAAAAATACGCTTGAGGTAGACAACGTAGATTTTAAGATCGAGGATGCGAGCACGATTTCCTTTTCGGATGGCTCGTTTGATATTGCTTTTTGTCGACGGGGACCAGGTTTTTATAAGGAGTATTACAGAGTACTTAAAAATGCTGGGTATTACTTAGAGATTGGTATAGGAGAACAAGACTGCGTTGATGTTAAGAAAATGTTTGGCCGTGGCCAGAATTATGGAGAATGGGATAGCCCACGCCTCTTGAAAGACAAGGATCAATTTGTCCGAATTGGATTTAAAGTGATTTTTGCGGAGGATTTTATTTATAACGAGTATTATGACTCAATTGAGGCATTGAATGACTTCCTTCAAGGAGTACCTATTTTCGAAGACTTTGATTCAGAGAAAGATAAGTCTAATTTAGAAAGTTATTGTAAGAGATTTGAAGGTAAGAAGGGCATTTTACTTCCCAGGCATAGAGTCGTTTACGTAGTGCAAAAGTAAAATCTCTAGCATCAAGATTAGCAATATTGATTATTTGTAGACTTTGAGCATGAAAACCTTACAGAAGTTTTGGTTGTATCTGATTTTAATCTTCTTTTCTCTTCACTTGATTAGGGATTTATTGCAAGATATTGGCTTAAAAAATTTATACACCACCGTTTTGTATAAAGAAGATCGGTCACTAGTGCCTTGGTGGTATTGGGTCGTCTTTAGCAGCTCTTATGTGATCGAGATATTAGGAATAATTTTGGCAGTTATCAGTCTTAAAGGAGGTAAGTTTGGGTTAGCTGGTACTCTGACAATTTTTCTAGCTGCTTATTTTGCAATCGCATGGTTGGTTTACTGGTTTCTGTTTTAAATACGTTGACAAACAAATCACACCTGGGAAGTGTGATGAATAGCGCACACAGGGAATTTTTACTATTCTAATACTAAATGCTTAATCATCCCTAGCTCTCGCTGATAATCTGCTTGATCGTATACAAATTGTGTATACGGATTAGACTTAGAAAAGTTTGAGAGTATAATTTCTTTTTCACAAAGTTCTTCAGTTGGATTTTCAACAAACTCTCTCAATGATGACCAGGGATAGTTTTGTAGCCTCGCCAGATCCTTAACAAGGTAGCCTGTATAAGGGTTGAGATGAATGTAACGGGAAACATGTAGTAGTTGTTCGTCCGTCTCAATACGTACCCCTTTAAATTGATCTAAAAGCAAAGGTCCAACGCGCTTATTCTTGATGTTGAAATAACGAGTGTAACTGTTTTGAAGGTTAGCCATGAATTTGGAGATCCCGTTATCGGAAACTTGTTTCAGGAGAAAATGAAAATGATTTGGCATTAGACAATAGCTTGATATATGTACCTGCTTTTTATTCTGACTTTTTAGGCTCTCTAGGACTTTGCTTTTTCTTTCTTCGGTTAGTCGGCAATAGTAAGAGTATCTTAGGGGTAAAGAGAGATGTTGGTAGAATTTAATCAGGTCGAGAAATCTTTGGTACTCTTTCTTGCTGGTAAAGATAGGTCTATGGTCGATCCCCCTATTGAAAACATGGTAAGTTTGTTGGTTGACTAGAGGTATTAAGCGGCCTGGCATATAACTAGTCTAGCAAGGAATTTCCTATGTGTAAATACAATATCACTTCCCAGGTGTGAAACTTCTCTGGGGAGCTTTTAGAATAGAAAAAGGGTAGGCAAATCGAGTGACTTACCTACCCCGGCCGCAATTCCACGAAACCAACCGAGCTATCCAATAGACGACTCGGTCGCAGGGCTATGCCCACCAGCTAGGGAATGGTATTTCACAGTCGGCTCCGCCCTATCCAAAAATAGAGTTTCCTAGCCTCCCATCTATACTAGGCACCTAGTGGTGTCCCGTCAGAACCAGTGGAAGGGATTCGAACCCTACAGCCAAAACAAGTTTCCCTGTCTTGACTTACCACCATCACTGTTTTACGACCAAGAAGATTATATATAACTGAGAAGAATTGTCAAATAAAATTAAAGAAGAACAACGGCTCAGTTGGTGACCTCGGCGGGAATCGAACCCGCGATCTTCAGGATGAAAACCTGATGTCCTAACCGCTAGACGACGAGGCCATATTTTATCCGCGGTTTACCTATATTAACATATCTGGCCTCGTAGCTCAACTAACTTGAAACCCCATAATATTGATTTTTATTCTGAGGTTTGTTATTATCCACCCCAGGAAGAATAGGAGAAAATGAAGAGACTAGGCTGGATAGCAGTAGCATCTTTAAATTTCGCAGCTAGGAAACTGAGGCTGAAAGAGGGAGTTTTGTACCTGGGAGGAATTATAACTAGCCGGATAGTGTCCATCTTTCTCTGCGTAGGCTACATTCTTGTAGTCTATCGGTCAACTGACACAAAGGTGGCCTTCATAATGCTTCCGGTACTTATGTATGCAATTTTGAGATTGGCTACACCCGGGAAGAGGAGTTCAAGACTTTTCTTTACTTCTTATGTCGCTATTAAATCTGGTCAAGTTGCGGGTTTTGGGAATTTCTTCGTCAGACTTGATTCAACGGGAATGACTGTTGGTCAGATGGAGAGGATTTCTGACGAGAGGAGTATAAGTTTGGGAGTCGATAAAATAACAATCTTAGGGGTTATTAAACTGCCCGATCGTGGCGAAAATTTATCGGGTGATGATATTCTTATTGATAGGATGACTCAAGGAGAGAAAAAGTATTATTTCATCTAACCGTTAGGAAACTAGCGGTTCTTTTTTGCCTAAAAAGTTGTTGTGAGTTTTCAGGTCTGGTATCCTTAGGTTAATGGAAGCTACTATCAGAGAAGTCAGTGCGAAACTCATTCGAGACTCCGAAGATAAGAACACTATCGAGACGACAGTTGAGATTGATAATGGTGTAAAAGGTATTTTCGCCGTTCCCTCCGGCGAGTCGACTGGCGGATATGAGGCTTTTTTACTTGACCCAGAGAAAGCGGTCTTACTTATAAATACCCAGCTCAGAAATATTTTAGTTGGCAAAAGTTTCCAACCTCAGGGCCTAGATGAATTTTTAATAAGCACTGACGGATCTTTGACTAAGTCAAATTTTGGCGCCAACACAATCCTGTCCATCTCGGTTGCTTTTTTTAAAGCTTTGGCTAATTTATCCCAAACCCCGCTATACGTGTTAATTCAGCAATACGCTAATATCGCTTCTACGACTTCCTTCAAAATTCCCAGACTAATGCTCAATATCATCGAAGGAGGTAAACATGCTCCCGGAAGTATAGACTTCCAGGAATTCCTGCTTTTACCAAAAACCCTTAATGTGCAGAAGGGCGTTTTCGAAGCAAAAGAAGTAATTGAAAAGTTAAAGGTCACTTTTCCACAAAACATAACTCAAGGCATGGAGGGAGGACTCAGCATTAAGGGTTTTGAGACTAATGAAGAAGCCTTAAGGAGTTTTGTTGATGCCACTAATGAGGTCGGTAAGGACTATTTTGATATTTCTCTGGACGTCGCGGCAAATTCTTTTAAAACAGGCGGTGAGTACCTTCTTAAAGGTTCCCCCACACCTTTGAGTACTCAAGAGATGATCACTTTTTATTCGAAACTTGTAAATGAATACCGAGTTTATTCAATTGAAGATCCTTTTAGTGAGGATGAATGGAGCGGTTGGGAGTCCTTACACACCGCTGTTAGGGGAAAAACTAAGTTAATAGGTGATGATCTGACTGTTACTAACCTTCAGAGACTGGAAGAGGCGGTAAAAATTGGCGCACTTGATGGGATTATCGTGAAACCTAATCAAATCGGTACTCTAAGCGAGACGCTCAGGGTAGTCAAGAGAGCTAAAGAAAATGATTTGGTAGTGATTGTTTCACATCGGGCCAGAGAAACAATGGACGATTTCATCGCCGATTTGGCCGTAGGACTAGGAGCTGACTTTTTAAAGGCAGGTGCTCCCACCCAGCCACAAAGACTAGCTAAGTACCAAAGACTTTCAGCAATACAAGCTGAAATAACGAATTAGAATCACGCATATGACTGCTATTTATAACTTCCGACCAACTGTTTTATTGATTCTAGACGGCTGGGGAGTCGCCCCTCCTGGTGCTGGTAATGCAGTAGAGCTCGCAAGTCTTCCAAACTTCCGCCGTTTGAGAGATGAGTACCCTTCGGGCCAGTTGTTTGCTTCGGGAGAAGAGGTGGGAATCCCACGAAATGAGCCGGGTAATTCAGAGGTAGGTCATCTGAATATAGGAGCAGGGAGAATAGTCTACCAAGATATAACTAGAATAAATATCGCTATCGAAAACGGGAGTTTTTACAAAATCCCGGCTTTTCTCGGGCTAGTTGAAAGACAGAAAAATACTGGTTCGGCAATTCATTTAATCGGCCTTGTTGGTAAAGGCACCGTTCATAGCAGTTTGGAGCATCTCAAAGCTCTTCTGTCTTTTCTAGAGATACACAACTGTGGTAATGTATTCCTCCACCTCTTTACCGATGGCCGAGATTCGCCTCCTAATAGTGCGCTGGAATATATTTCCCAGGTTGAAGATTTCTTAAAGAATCATCACGTTGGACGGATTGCC
>MHDB01000012.1:15212-15660 GCA_001816835.1 Candidatus Woykebacteria bacterium RIFCSPLOWO2_01_FULL_43_14
CTCATACAAAAAGGGTATTTTTGATGAGTTTATTGAGCCTAGTAGTATTACTGATAAGGAAGGGGCAACAGTTGGGATAGATAAAGAAGATCAGCTGCTTTTCTTCAATTTTAGGGCCGATCGTGTTAGGCAAATAGTTTCTGCTCTGGTCGATCCAGATTTTAAGCGATTCGAGAGAATTAATTCTTATCAAGACTTGTCTGTAGTGACGATGACTGACTATGAGCAAGGTTTACCGGTACAGGTGGCTTTCGAGCGTGAGATTACTGAGAACACTCTTAGTCAAGTTATCTCCGAGCAAGGCCTAACTCAGCTCCATCTTGCCGAAACCGAAAAATACGCCCACGTAACTTATTTTTTTAATGGCGGTAGAGAAGAGTCTTTTGCAGGAGAAAAGAGGATCTTGGTACCATCTCCCAAAGTAGAAACCTACGATCAAAAACCCGAG
>MHDB01000013.1:0-25286 GCA_001816835.1 Candidatus Woykebacteria bacterium RIFCSPLOWO2_01_FULL_43_14
CTCCTTCTGAATTTTGGTATGTTGATCAAAATCTGGAAAACCAATCCGATAGACGATAATGCTGTTGAGAAACTCAGATCAAGTACCGAGGATCTGGTTAATACCAGTTCGGTGCGGAACAAGTCGCTTATTTGGCTTACCTTAGGCGTGACGACAGTAGCTATCCTTTTAGGCACGAGCAGTGTGATTTTTCCTGTGTATCAAATAACAGAATCTGTTAAGTAATCTGTTTGCACTGAACGCATGCTTATGACATAATCTTAAGCACGATGCGAATTCGGAGAAGGAGGGCTTATAAAAGTCGAAGCCCGTTTAAATTCAAACTTAAGAAACAGACTTTTCGATCCATCGCTGCCCTTAGTCTAATTGCAGCAAGTGCTCTCACCTTTCTTTCATTTTTTGGTAATGGCGGTATGGCTCAAGAAATTAGGATTGTGCTTGAGGAGTATTTTGGTTGGGCAGCTGTAAGTGTTCCAGTTCTTGCTGGTTTATCTGGCGTGCTACTTACCAAACTAAGAATCCCTTTTATAACCTTTAACATTGTTGGTGGGTCAGGCCTACTGATTGCAATGCTACTTGGTCTCAGTGGTTTGGGGGGTATCGACTCCTCTGGGAAACTAGGTGGTTATTTATCTAATATCTCTAGCTTAATTTTTTCCCCAGTTGGTGCCTTTGTGCTGTTTGCTTTTGGGGTAGTCTTTTCTCTGGTGATTATTTTCAACACCTCTCTCGAGGATGCAGTTAAGATTTTGATAGGCTTTGTGGCTTTGGTAATAAAACCTTTTCAGCTTTTGGCCAAAGTTCGTTTACCTAATTTTTCTAAAGTTTCTTTGGGTTCAGACAAACTGCCTTTTATAACTAAGGGTCTACGATCAAACCTTGGGAATGACAAAAGGTCCCCTAATGAGGACAAGTCTGTCACGCCAGCTATTGCTACTCAAGTAGTGAGCAGTCTCCCGATGGAAAATAAGGTTTGGGAATATCCCCCTCTTGATCTGCTTTCAGATCAAGTAGGTGGTAAAGCTAATCGAGGGGACATCAAACAAAACGCTGCGATTATCGAAAAAACCCTAGAAAGTTTTGGTATCCAGGCTAGAGTAGTTGAGGTAAATTTTGGCCCGGCTGTTACTCAGTATGCCCTAGAGATCGCCCTTGGAACAAAGCTTACCAAAATTACGGCTTTAGGTAACGATATCGCTCTTGCTTTGGCAGCACCGACAGGGGCAGTTCGTATTGAGGCCCCTATTCCCGGAAAATCTTTGGTTGGTATTGAAGTGCCGAATATTTCTCCTGAGATAGTTGTTCTTAAATCAATCTTAGCTTCGCCGGTGATGCAAAAGGCAAAATCTAAACTCGCTTTTGCTCTAGGTCTGGATATCTCAGGAGAACCGATTGTCTCAGATATTGCTAAGATGCCGCACTGTCTTATAGCTGGATCTACAGGAAGTGGTAAAAGCGTTTGTATAAATGCCCTGATTGCCTCCCTTCTTTTTCGCACAACCCCGTCAGAATTACGTTTGATTATGGTTGATCCTAAGATTGTGGAACTGTCAGTTTACAATGGCATACCACATTTGCTCACACCGGTCATTACAGAATCAGCGAAAGTTCTCTCGGCTTTGAAGTGGGCCATGGGAGAAATGGACAGACGTTACAAACTCTTTGCGGAAGTTGGCTCCCGAAACATAGAAAGCTACAATGAGATGTCTGGCTTTCAAGCGATCCCTTACATTGTGATTATAATTGACGAGCTTGCCGACTTAATGATGTTTGCTCCAGTCGAGGTTGAAGATTCGATTACCCGTATTGCCCAAATGGCTCGTGCTACTGGTATGCACCTTGTTTTAGCTACCCAAAGGCCTTCAGTGGATATAATTACGGGTGTCATTAAAGCCAATATTCCTACCCGACTGGCTTTTAATGTTACTTCTCAAGTGGACTCGCGGGTAATTATTGATCAGCCTGGCGCTGAGAAACTTTTGGGTAAAGGAGACATGCTTTACGTACCGCCGGACGCTTCCAAACCCCAGCGTATCCAAGGAGCTTTTGTGGCAGAACATGAACTTAATAAACTACTGGAATTTCTTAAGAAAAGTGGTGAGCCTCAGTATACGGAAGAGGTCACTACCCAGCCGATTTCGAGGTTGTCAGGTAAAGGTGGCGGTGGTTCGGATAGTCGGGATGAGCTTTTTGAGGAAGCTGTAAGAGCGGTTTGTCAGTACGATCGTGCTTCAGCTTCGCTTCTGCAAAGAAGACTTCGTGTTGGGTATGCCAGAGCTGCCAGAATGCTTGATGAGTTGGAGATGGCGGGAGTTGTCGGCAACG
This sequence comes from Candidatus Woykebacteria bacterium RIFCSPLOWO2_01_FULL_43_14, assembly GCA_001816835.1. Lineage (GTDB taxonomy): Bacteria > Patescibacteriota > Microgenomatia > Woykebacterales > 2-01-FULL-43-14 > 2-01-FULL-43-14. Next base: position 2,326 of record MHDB01000013.1, read on the forward strand.
CAGATGGGTCTAAAGCTAGAGATGTCCTGATAAAAGACGCTGAGGCCTTTCTCTCAGGTGGCCAAAATGAGGGTTAAAAGTCTCTAAATGAGGACTGTTGCCGAAGTTTTTATAGAAGAGCGCAAAAAAAGAGGCTTATCACTAGAAGAAGTCCAAAGGCAGACTAAAATCCGGAAATCTATTCTCGAGCTTTTGGAAAAAGGTGACTATGATGAGCTCCCGGCCCCGACTTTTATAAAAGGGTTAATCCGTAATTACGGTGAGTACCTTGGGCTGGATGTGAACGAATTACTTGCCCTTTTTCGTCGAGAGTACGACGATCGAAAAAACGTCAAAACCTCTCCCACCCCCCTAGAATCTCAGAGATTTGTTTTAACCCCTAGAGTTGTTTTGGTAGGGTTTGTTTCTTTGGTGGTGATCTTGTTCGTTGGTTACCTTTACCGTGAGTATCAATCGTTTGCTGCCTCGCCGCTACTGGTAATTGATGAGCCCCAAGACAACCTGAAACTTAACAAAACCTCTGTGTCAGTCGTAGGACGGAGTGACCCAGACGCTGAAGTGAAGATAAACGGTCAAGTGATTAATCTCGGACCTGGAGGGACTTTCACCCAGGAGGTGGGCATAGCTCAGGGGACAAATATTCTGGTGATAACCGCGGTTAATAAACTCGGAAAAATAACAACAGCATCTAGGGCAGTAAGTGTAGAGTTACCAAAGGAGGAACCGACTCCGCCCCCTAGTGCCTCAGGGTCCCCCGACACATCCCGTTAAATTAGGGTAGATCTTTTAGATTGATGTCTAAGTAGATTTAGACTACTTGTTGAAATTTTTTAGAAAGGTTATACTTCTAAAGTAACTGCCTATGGACACAAACATTTTTCTTACACTTGTCATTGTTCTTGTCTCCACCATCATTGTTGCCGTTGGCGTATACGTTATTCTCGTTTTGCGCGATGTGCGGGCAAATCTAGAGAAACTTTATCGCCTTTTGCATCACCTTGAATCTATGGCCGAAACTGTTGATAAAAAAGTAGTTAGTCCGACCTCAAATCTTTTGGGTATCGCTAGCGCGGTCAAAGAAGGATTGGGGATGCTGGCGGCTTTGAAGGCCCGGAAAAAGGATAAAGAGTAATGTTTGGCAAGAGTCACTATCACATTGAGAAAAAAGAGGAATCTAAAGACAGATTCTACCTTGGCCTATTTGTGGGTGTTGCCGTAGGCGCAGGTTTATATTGGTTGTTTAAGAGTGACTCTGGCAAAAAAGTCCGCCAAGCCCTGATGGATTCAGAGCAAGACTGGGCTAAGGAGATAAAAGATTTGCTTGCTGAGTCTAATGTGACTGAGTTCTTTGAAGACGAAGACCAAGATGAAGTATCCGTCCCCCAAAGGACTTCTCCTGAACCAAGCTTTGTGGCTAGGACTACCCCTGTAAGTCGGACCGCCTCTAGTATCAAAAGACGCTTTTTCAAGATCAAAAGATAGAATTTTATTCTCTTTTTCCCCAATGGTTAAAACGACAAAACCCAGTGTGCGGGTTTAAAACACTCCCGGTGTGCAGGAATGTTTGGGAGTGTTGAAGTTAGGGTTAGATTCATTTAGAATTGCAATCATGCAATCAAGCGAGATTCGTCAAAAATTTTTGGAATTTTTCAAGTCCATTGGTCACGTGGTGGTTCCCTCCTCCTCGCTTATTCCAGACAATGATCCCTCAGTTCTTCTTACCACAGCCGGTATGCAACAATTCAAACCTTATTTCCAAGGGTTAAAGAGTCCAGAAGAAGATTTTGGTTCGAGAAAACTCGCCTCTATTCAAAAATCCTTCAGAACCTCGGATATTAATGAGGTGGGTGATAACACTCACCACACTTTTTTTGAAATGCTTGGCAATTTTGCGATTGGCGACTACTTCAAAAAAGAAGCTATTGTTTATGCCTGGGATTTTGTTACCAAAGAGTTAGGTTTGTCTGAAGACCGCCTTTTTGTTACCGTTTTCGCAGGCTCGGAAGGTGTACCTGAGGATAAAGAAGCCTACCAGATTTGGCAAAAGACTGTTCCTGGAGTTGAAATACGTAAACTGGGTCGAACTGACAACTTTTGGGGTCCTCCAGGCGATTCTGGACCTTGTGGTCCCTCATCGGAGATATATTACAAAACCCACTCTGGGGAAGTGGAAATCTGGAATCTGGTTTTTACTGAATATGATTCTGACAAAGAAGGTCAATTATCCCCTCTTTCCCAGAAAAATATTGATACTGGTTTGGGAATGGAGAGACTAGTTTCAATTCTTCAAGGCAAAGAGAGCGCCTATGAAACAGATTTGTTTTTGCCTATTATCACGGCAATAGAGGAACTGGTTGAGGTTGGTGGTAAGGAAAATAAAGCTATAAAGAGTGTAAAAATAATGTCTGATCACATTCGGGGAGCGGTGTTTCTTAGTGCTGATGGGGTGATTCCCTCAAATGTTGGTCGGGGGTATGTGCTTCGTCGACTTATCAGACGGGCGATTATGCACGGACAACTAATGAGTATCAATGGGCGCTTTTTAGCAACACTGGCCGAACCTGTAATTGATAGTTATTCCGGAAGCTATCCAGAGCTCAAAACCAATAAACAGACAGTTATCACCATGCTTGAAGATGAAGAAGCCAAGTTTGATCAGACTCTCAAGAATGGTTTGAAAGAATTCGCTAAATTTGAACAAAAAGGAAGTATTAGTAGTGAAGAGGCGTTTAGGCTGTTTCAGAGTTTTGGTTTTCCAGTAGAATTAACAACTGATCTTGCTAAACAAAAGAAACTCTCGGCCAACACCGATGAGTTTGAAAAATATTTTCTTGAGCACCAAGAAAAATCCCGTGGTGGGGAGAAGGAATACAAAGGAGGTTTGGCGGAAGTAAGCGAGAGAACTACGCGAATGCATACCGCGACCCACTTGCTTCACCAAGCACTCCGAACTGTTTTGGGGGACGGTGTTGCCCAAAAAGGGAGCAATATTACTAATGACAGACTGCGTTTTGATTTTTCTTACTCGAACAAATTAACTCAGGAGCAATTGCAACAAGTGCAAGACTTAGTTAACGAAAAGATAAATAAAGGATTAGAAGTTACTCGTGAAGAGATGAGCCTTGAGGAAGCGAAAAAAAGTGGGGCGATTGGATTATTTGAGCAAAAATATGGTGATAAGGTGAGTGTCTATACAATCGGAGACTTCTCCAAGGAATTTTGCGGCGGTCCACATGTAACCAACACCAAAGAAATCGGGCTATTCAAAATCCAAAAAGAAGAAGCAGTTGCGAGTGGCATCAGACGAATTAAAGCAACTGTTACGTGATATAATCATCTGGCGTATGCTGCTCAAACTACCGTCTTTCTTTAGTTCAAAAAAACAACCCTCTCAAGAATCTAAAACCTCTGACGATTTTCTGGTAGCAGAAATTAATCAAGAAAAAATTTCCCTAGGCTTTTTTACTGACCAAGATACCAAACCAGCTTTGGTTGCGAGTGTTACCGAGGATCGTAAGGCTGATCTTTTTGTGGTTTTTAACTCATCATTAGGCGCTTTGGCGGAAAAGAATCCCAATCTACCCAACCGAGCGATCATTGGAATAAACGACCCAAAAATAGAAACAATGACCACTATCGCCCGACTCAATCGAGAAAAAATGCATGAAGAGATGACAAGCGAGGACATTGAGCGCGTTTTGACTCAAGTGGGCGAGGATTACAATGCCCACGGCAAGCAATTATTTTTCTCCAGTGTTACTTCAGCGGTTCTTGACGGGGTCAGAATCGGTAACCCGATTGGGGCTAGGGGAAGCGTTTTGGAATTGGGTTGTTTCAATGCCTATCTTGAAAAAGAAAAACTCGATCTATATGAAAAAGTGGCTCAAGAAGCGAAGTTAGACTTGGAAAAAATTGTGCCTTTAGAATACTGTATCGTGAGGGCCTTTTTGGACAGTGGGACCAAAGATGGGATTTTGCTTAGGATTCTTAAAGACTTCACGACTCTTAGTTTCGTGGAGGAGAGTAATATTGTCGGGGTCAAAACCTTTTCCTTAGGAAGCAGTGAGCCTGATTTTTGGGGAGAGGGTTTAAAAATTGCCCTGCAAGACTTCAGCCAACACCCTAGGTGGCCTACGCTAGTGAGCTTCTATGACACCGAAAATCAGGCTGTTTTGGAAAAAGTGGCTAAAGAAACGCTAGAGAAAAATTTCGCTAATCTCAAAGAAGTTAGATTCGAAAACCTTAATACCAGACTGGGTTTTGCTCAGTTTGAAGCCTCTCTTTATGCCTTATCAGTAGAGGGTGAAACACTATGAAAACTTTAGAGTTCGGTATCGGTACAAGTCTGGCCAAGATCCTCTCCACTCTCAAAGGGGTGGAGGATAACGACATTACCGTAATCATCCCCCGTGAGTCCCCACTTCTAGAAAATCCGCTAAACATAAAAATTTTGGAAAAGTCAGCTAGTGATTTAGGTAAGAGTTTGGTATTCGCCGAGGGCGTTAGGTCGTCACCGAATGTGGAAGAAGAGCCCAATTTGGAACCTAAAACAGCTATCCCAAGTCCTTCTGTCCCCACCAACTCTCTCCCTACTCATAGTTTCGAGGAGCCTAGTAGTAATGTTACCAACTTTAATATTGCGCCTAGTTTTGTGGACAGACTGCTTAGGTTTTTAGCTAAGAAGGTGAGACACTCCGGGATTTTTCTCATTGGTGGGGTCGCGTTACTCTTTTTGTTGGGGGGTTACCTTTTCTTGGAAAACGTCCCAACGGCAGCCATTAATCTTTATTTAGATAATCAGGAGCTTATTAAAGAAATAACTGTGACTGGTTCCCCGCTTGTTTCAGAACCCGACCCTCTGAAGAAGGAAATTCCCTTGACTCCTCTGACAGCTACCAAAAGTAGTAGTGATTCGGCTAAAACCACGGGAAAGAAAACAGTGGGAACCAGTGCCACCGGAACAGTTACCCTGCGAAACTACAACACTGTCACGGCTAAGACTTTCCCCAAAGGTACTGTGATCAAAGCAACAGATGCGCTGGAGGGCGCTAAATATATTCTGGACCAGGTGGTGACTGTTCCTCAGGGATCGACTTCGTCTCATATTGATAGTTCAGGAAAGAAGATAAACGAAACTGACCCCGGCCGTAAAGACGCTACTGTTACCTCTGTGGAGGTCGGGACAAAATATAATGCCAGTAGTGGGCAAACTTTTGTGGTAGGAACAGAAGGCTTTGAAAATGTTAACGCGGTGGCCAGCGCTGGATTATCTGGTGGGACTTCAAAAGAAGTAACTGTTGTTTCAGAAACCGATGTCAAGAATCTGACCGAGAAGCTCACCAAACAGCTTGTGGGCAATGTTAATCAAGAATTTGGTGGTAAGTTGAGCCAAGGACAGAAACTTGTTGAAGGATTTTCTGATACCAAAGTTTTGCAAAAAGACCTCACTCACCAAGTTGGTGATGAAGCCGAGCTGTTTGGGATTGATATGGAACTAAGCGTGACTGGTTATGCTTATAACAGCTCAGAGTTGGAAACACTGCTCTACATTGCTGTGGAGAGCTCTGTGCCAGAGGGTTATGAGGTGGCCCAAGGGGCAGCAATTACCTCAGAGGTACTAAAAACCGAAAACAAGTCGATTACTTTACTTGCCAAGCTCAATGGTTACGCTATAACTAAGGTCGATCGAGAGAATCTGATGTCGAGTCTTAAAGGAAAATCGCTAGATCAAGCTGAAAACTTTTTAAGGTCTCAATCTAACATTGCTGGTTTTGAGATTATCTTAAGCCCAAGCCTCCCCGGATTCCTTAACAAGATCCCCACAAACGGGAGTAAAATAAAAATCGAAGCTGTAAAAAAGTCGGATTGATGCTAAAATTGGCCGATGAATATTTTAGGTTTAGACTACGGAAAAAAGAGAATTGGCGTGTCTTTCAGTGAGGGGACGCTTGCCTACCCTTTGCCCACGATTATTGTTGAAGACAAGAAATCAGTCTTACAAAAAATAAGTTCCATTATTGAAGAAAACCGAGTGACCAAAATAATTTTTGGTTTACCTAGCCCTGATCGTATTGGAGCTTACGACTTTGCCCATGTTTTGCAAGAGAAAACCTGCTTGGAGGTTGAACTAAGAGATGAGACCTTGACCTCTGTAAATGCTTTGGACAAACTAAGACTTTCAGGCAAAAAAAGAATTAAAAAGGCGGATATCGATGCAGCCAGCGCGACCCTACTACTTCAAGAATATTTGGATGAACAAAATCAGATATAACTTGGTGAGAAAAAAACTGCTATTAAGTTGTGTTGTGTTAATAGCGGGTTTGGTGTTAGCGGTTAACGCGCTTTGGAGTTATTTCCTGTCGCCAACTAGCAACAAAGCAGAAAGAAGTGTGTTTGTTATTTCTCAGGGAGAAAGTCTTAGTTCCATTGCCCAGAGGCTAGAAAAAAACGGTTTTATTCGTAATTCTTTAGTATTTAAGTTATATCTGCGTCTCCACAACCAGGAAAAAAATATTCAATCAGGGGATTTCAAACTTATTCGAAGTTTCAGTATGGAGGAGCTAGTTGGCGAGCTAACTCATGGGGTTTTGGATAAATGGGTCAGGATTGTGGAAGGTCTGAGAAAAGAGGAAATTGCTATTATTTTAGAAAAAGAGCTAGGTATCAGCCAAAAGGATTTCTTGTCATTAGCGCAGGAAGGATACATGTTTCCAGATACGTATTTGCTACCAGTGGACGCAAGTGCGCTAGATATAGTCGATATCCTTAAGGACAACTTTGACGCTAAGTTTGATAGTCAACTTGAGAATCAAATACCCCAAAGTGGCCTTACCAAAGATCAGATTGTAACTCTTGCGTCAATCGTGGAAAGAGAAGCTCGTGATAATGAACAGAGAGAAATCATCGCTGGGATACTACTAAAAAGGCTAGCTGAAGGAATGCCTTTGGAAACTGACGCGACAGTTCAATACGCTCTTGGGTACGACGCAAAAAATAACACCTGGTGGCGAAAAAATATTACTAGGGAGGATTTGGAGTCAGACTCGCCTTATAATACTCGGAAGTTTGCTGGTTTACCCCCGGGTCCTATTTGTAACCCCGGACTAAGCGCCATTAAAGCAGTTCTCAACCCTAAATCAACACCTTACTGGTTTTATGCTCACGATGACCAGGGTAAGGCTTATTACGGCGTAACCTTGGAAGAGCATAATCAGAATGTAGCCAACTACCTGCGTTAAAAAATTGACATAGGTGTTACTTAATCGGATACTTTACTAGATGAATTTTCCTGCCCTAAATATAGCTAAAGAGAATCTAGGCGCTACGCTGGATAGGTTCTCAATTCCAAAATTTTTCCCAAAAAAACTACGCAACCCAGTCAATCTTCTTATTTGGGTAATTGTAGTTGTTTCCGTAGCCGGTTTTGGATACGCCATATATCTTAACAGCCTTCCAAGAGAGGATAGCACTGTTCAATCTGGTGTCAGTAACCCTGAAAATACCCCTATTGAAAGTTGGAAAAATTACGTTAGTACTAAGTATTTCTATACTTTGAAATACCCTCCTAATTGGTCCTCCCACTGTGGCGGTAATCCAAACAGTTCAGACGCGGAAAGAGTCTGTTTCATACAAGAGGGGGAAGAAGGAACCAAGAGCCAGGTCGTTGTAAACATTAGAGCTAAGGACGTGGGGTTAACTTCCACTGACTATGTCAAAGATAATGTTTTGAGTACGTCGCCCAACCTGAAAGTTTTGAACGACCTGAAGTATTTTAGTACTTATGACATGGTTGTGGTCGAGGGTTTTGAATCGGAAAGTAATAATGGGCCCAGAGGTTTTTTTGTTAAAAATCCGGTAGACGCATATGTGATTGAAATCGTTCCTGAGAGCGTTTCTGAGCTTACTTTACGAAGGATTTACTCCAATTTTAGTTTTGAGGGACTTTCGCAAACGAGTGGGTCTAGCGATGATTCGGAGTACTCTTTGGAAAAATTAGTTAAAGAGGAAGATTCTATTTGTCCCGAGGAAGAGCGTTATAAGGACTACCAAAAAGCTCTTTCGGACGTTGAATCCGTTTGTCGATTAGACCTTTCTGAGAGAGGGATACCGACGAGAAAAGAGCTTCCCAGCAGCATTGGAAAATTTACCAATCTTAAGGAGTTAGTTTTGGTAAACAATTCACTCCTAGTTACCCTTCCTCAAGAACTTGGGCAACTCCAAAATTTGGTTAGCCTTAACCTAACCAACGTCCCTCTAAAGGAGTTCCCAAGCTCAGTTGCCGCTCTAAGAAAGTTGAAATACCTTGATTGGAAAGGGCATGATATTTCCCGCATTCCAGGGAATATTGATAGTATGGTTTCCCTCGTAAGACTAGTTTTGGACGGTAAACCCGCTGCCTGGGGGTCTTACCCCGACGGTAAGCTTAAGGAAGTTCTCAACGACTTGCACAGCATCAAAACGTTAAAACACCTAGATCTCAGCAACAACGTTGTTTCTTTTCTCCCCCCACTTATCCGAGAAATGAAATGGTTGGAGACACTCGATCTTCGTAATACTGACGTGCCTTCTCAAGAACTCGAGAGAATAAAAAAATCCTTATCAAACACCAAGGTTTTGTTTTAGACTTAACTATTGACAAAGTATTTTATGGGTGCTAGACTTTACCCAGAATTGAATAGTTATGAAGACGTACAAAGATACGAGTACGTCTTTGTTTTTGTATTTTACAACGAAATTGAACGTAACTAGGTCAAAACACTTAAATCTCTCTTTTCAATTATTAGCAATTGAAAACTTGAATTTGTGTGTTTTGCTTTCCTACCAAGTACAAATACTAAATAGTAACCCAGCTCACTTCCTGGGAGTAGCTAGGGGTTTCGGTCAGATAAACTCAAAAAAGTGAGGTAAACTTATGTCGGCTACCCAAAGAACTATCTTTGGTAAATATGGATTCGAATACCTGATTCCGGATCTTACCGAACCGCAGATTAAGTCTTTCGACTGGCTGATCAAAGAAGGCATCACCGATCTTCTTTCTGAAATCAGCCCTATTGAAGATTTTACTGGTAAGAACTTAGCGCTTAATTTTTTGCAACACTCCTTTGGTGATCCAAAATACTCTCCTGAAGACGCAATCGAAAAAGGGACTACTTATAGCGCTCCTCTACGTGTTAAAGCTCAGCTGGTAAATAAGGAAACCGGTGAAAGCATGGAGCAGGAGGTTTTTCTCGGCGACGTTCCTCTAATGACAACTTCTGGGACCTTTATCATAAACGGAGTAGAAAGGGTTGTTGTTTCCCAATTGACTCGGAGTCCTGGAATTTTTTATACCTCCGAAGTTGAGCCAGCTACCGGGCGAAATCTGTTTCGTTGTGAGCTGCGTCCTACACGTGGGAGTTGGTTGGAGTTTGAAACCGCCAAAAATGATGTTCTTTCAGTAAGAATTGACCGAAAAAGACGAATTTCGGCCACAACCTTGCTAAGAGCGATAGGGTATTCGACGAACGATAAGATAGTTGAGCTTTTTACCGATACCGATACTAACTCAGATCATAAGTATATCGAAACAACTCTGGAAAAAGATCCTTCTAAAAGTAGCGATGAAGCTTTTTTGGAAATTTACCACCGGATGCGTCCTGGCGACCCAGCTATTTTAGATAATGCTAAGGAACTACTGGAAAACCTATTCTTTAATTCCCGACGTTACCAGCTTGGTAAAGTAGGTCGCTATAAGCTCAACAAAAAATTGGGATTGGATACTGTCAATGACTCGGGACATTGGATATTAGAGCCGAGAGATATTGTCGAAGCAGTGAAACTGCTAATTAGGTTAAACAACGGTGGGGGTCACGCTGATGATATTGATCACCTTTCGAATCGCCGAGTCAGAGCTGTAGGAGAACTAATTCAAAATACACTTAGAATTGGTTTGCTACAGATGGAAAGAGTGGCTCGGGAAAGACTTAGTATTGCTACTGATGTTTCCTTGGTAACCCCAGTTTCTTTGATCAACGCCCGGCCTGTTATCGCTCGACTCAATGAGTTTTTTGGCGGTTCACAACTCTCTCAGTTTATGGATCAGATAAACTCGCTTTCCGAACTAGAGCATCTTCGACGTCTTTCAGTGATGGGTCCGGGAGGTTTGACAAGAGAGCGTGCGAGTTTCTCTGTACACGATATTAACAATTCCCAATACGGGAGGATTTGTCCTATCAAGTCACCGGAAGGCCCCAATATTGGTCTAATAACTCATATGTCACTTTTTTCTAGAATTAATGAGTATGGGTTTTTGGAAACACCCTATCGAAAAGCTCTGACTGACAAGTCCGGGAAGGTCCAAGTTACAGATCAGATTGATTGGCTGATGGCGGATGATGAGGAAAAATTCTATATTACTCATTCTGGTGTCAATCTCGACCCAGCAGGATACGTTTTGGACCAACGAGTACCCGTCCGACATGGTGGCAACTTTACCACGATTCCCGCTTCGAATCTTAACTACGTTGACGTCTCTCCCTGGCAAGTATTTTCTGCTTCAGCCTCGTTAATTCCATTTTTGGCCCATGATGATGCCAACCGAGCTCTAATGGGTGCTAATATGCAGAACCAAGCCGTGCCGCTTATCAAGCCAAGCGCACCTATTGTTGGAACTGGTATGGAAAAGATTGTGGCTGAAAATATCGGAAGAATTGTGAAATCCCCTGTGGACGGTACTATTGATTATGTTGATGGTAAGAGAATTGTCGTTAAGGGTGAGGATAAGAAAGTTTTTGAGTTTAAGCTTTCCAAATTTGTAAAGTCAAACCAAAACACGGCTTATACCCAGAAGCCTTTAGTTAACCCTGGCGAGAAGGTTAAAAAAGGCCAGACCATCGCTGATGGTCCTTCAACCGAAAATGGAGAACTGGCTTTAGGTCAAAACGTTGTTTTGGCCTACATGTCTTGGGAAGGTTATGGATTTGAAGACGCGATTGTTATTTCTGACAGATTGGTTAGAGATGATGCATTGACCTCCATTCATATCGAAGAATACGAGTGTCCCGTGACTGAAACAAAACTTGGACCAGAGGAAACCACTCGAGACATCCCGAATGTGGGGGAAGAAAACTTGGCCAATCTCGACGACCAAGGTGTGGTGTATCTTGGAGCGGAAGTAGGACCAAATGATATTTTGGTCGGTAAGATCACCCCTAAAGGTGAGACTGAATTAACGGCTGAAGAAAGACTGCTAAGGGCCATTTTTGGCGAGAAAGCTAGAGAAGTCCGCGACACCTCTCTTCGTATGCCTCATGGAGAGCGTGGGACGATTGTATCTATTCAGGTCTTATCCCGTGAAAAAGCCGATGAGCTAGATCCTGGAGTCCAGAAGTTGATTAAAGTAAAAGTAGCCCAAACTCGTAAAGTAACCGTTGGTGATAAACTTGCCGGGCGGCACGGGAATAAAGGAGTTATTTCTAAGGTAGTTCCAGTAGCGGATATGCCCTACTTGGAGGATGGTACTCCCGTAGATGTAATTATCTCCCCTCTCTCAGTTATCTCACGTATGAATCTTGGCCAGATCCTTGAGGCCCATTTGGGGATTACCGCCCAAAAACTCAATCAGAAAGTCTCAGTGCCTGTATTTGGTGGTTATAAGGAAGAAGGCCTGATTGAACAATTTACCAAAGCCAACTTACCTATTGATGGTAAAGTCCGAGTTTATAATGGGAATACCGGTGAGGCTTACGATGAGAAAGTAGTAGTGGGCATAGGGTATATTATGAAGCTTGTCCACATGGTTGATGAAAAGGTTCACGCCCGTTCAACTGGTCCTTACTCCCTGGTTACTCAACAACCACTCGGGGGTAAAGCCCAGATGGGTGGTCAGAGACTGGGCGAAATGGAGGTTTGGGCTCTCGAAGCTTATGGGGCAGCTCATACCTTACAGGAAATGCTGACCATCAAAAGTGACGATGTTGTAGGACGAGCTAAGGCGTTTGAGGCAATTGTTAAAGGAGTAGACATCCCAGAGTCCACTGTTCCAGAGTCGTTTAAGGTGTTGGTCAAAGAACTCAACGGACTGAGCCTTAACGTGGAATTAATTGGGGCGAAAGAAGGCAAACTTGGTGAAGAAACCGTTACCGAGCTTAAAGAAGAGGAAAAAATTAAAGCAGAAGCCACCGAGCTTATGGAAGTTTCTGGCGCGATTCAAGTTGCGGAGTCTGATGGAGTAGAACCAGTGGGCACTCCCGTTGAAGCAGAAGAAGTCCAGAGTGGACTAGCTAAAGAGGAGGTAAAAGGTGAATAGCACCAACTTAGATGTAAAGGACTTTGAAGCCTTAAGAATAATCCTTGCCTCGCCTGAAGTAATGAAAAATTGGTCTTTTGGTGAAGTTACCAAACCTGAAACTATCAACTACCGGACTCTTAAACCGGAAAAGGATGGTTTGTTTAGCGAAAATATCTTTGGGCCAACCAAAGACTGGGAATGCTATTGTGGGAAGTATAAGCGGATTCGTTATAAAGGTATTGTTTGTGATAAATGTGGTGTCGAAGTTACCCAGTCCCGAGTTAGACGGGAAAGAATGGGGCATATCACTCTGGCTTGCCCAGTAGCCCATGTTTGGTTTTTCAAAGGGAGTCCTTCCAAGCTTTCTCAACTTTTAGATATCACCCCCCGAAACTTAGAAGGAGTGATTTATTTTGCTCAGTACTTGGTTATGGATGTAGATGAAGAAAAGAAAAATAAGGCTATCGAAACAGTCAAAACGCGTCTTGAGCAAAACAAAAAAGACTCTACCGAACAACTTGACCAGAAAATAAAAGATTTGGGCAAAGAATTAGAATCGGAAAAGAAAAAACTTAAGACTAAGGATAAAGAACATTTTGAGATTATCTCTCAGGAAATGACATTGAAAAGTAAAGCGAAAATAAGTTCCTTAAGAGATGATTTGGTAGCCAAGCAGACTCAAATCGAGGAAAGCTTTGACAATCTGTTCACCCTTATTGAAGGCATCAACCCCGTAACACTTCTCACTGAAGACGAGTACCTAAGACTTCGAGAAATGGACGCTGCGTCTTTCTTCAAAGTTGGTATGGGTGCTGAAGCACTTCTAGCGACTCTTAAAGACCTAGATTTGACTGTTCTCGCAGGGGAACTTCGCAAAGAGGTAATTGAGAGTACCGGCCAAAAACAGGTAAAGGCTACTAAGAGGTTAAAGCTGGTGGAAGGCTTGCGATCTGCCAATGTGAAGCCTGAATGGATGATAACTAGTATTCTACCCGTAATTCCCCCAGACTTGCGACCAATGGTACAACTTTCCGGAGGTAGATTTGCAACCTCGGATCTTAATGATTTGTACCGACGGGTAATCAATCGTAACAACCGGTTGAAGAAATTGATGGACTTAGGCGCCCCAGAAATCATTCTTCGCAACGAGAAAAGAATGCTTCAAGAAGCGGTCGATTCACTGATTGATAGCTCGCAGAGAACGACAACCAGAGCGGTTATAACTCAAGAATTACGATCCTTGTCAGACATGCTTAAGGGTAAACAAGGCCGTTTCCGCCAAAATTTGTTAGGTAAACGGGTTGACTACTCAGGACGCTCTGTTATTGTGGTGGGTCCGGAACTCAAACTTAATCAGTGCCGGTTACCTAAGGAGATGGCGTTGGAACTTTTTAAACCTTACGTGTTACGTGAGTTGATTGTGCAAGGCTTTGCTCCAAACGTCAAAAGTGCTAAGCATGTCTTGGAAAGACGTGGAACAGAGGTATGGGATATTCTGGAGTCAATTACCAAGGACCACCCTGTTTTGCTTAACCGCGCTCCGACTCTGCACCGACTTGGTTTTCAAGCTTTCTTTCCTGTTTTGACAGAGGGTAACGCGATTGCTATCCATCCTTCTGTCTGCGCTGGCTACGGTGCTGACTTTGATGGGGACCAGATGGCTGTGCATGTCCCATTATCAGCTCGTGCTCAAGAAGAGGCAAAAAGCCTGATGATGTCCACCCATAACCTTCTTCGACCAGCCGATGGTGAGCCAATTATGACTCCAACTAGAGACGTCTTTTTGGGGGTATTTTACCTTACCCAGATTGATCCGAAACTGGAGAAAAAGGGCCCTTATTTTTATGAAGAAGCAATTTTGGCCAACCAGAGCGGCAAACTTGGTTTAAAGCAGCTTGCTGAGGTTTATATCAACGGTGAGAAAGTAGAAACAACCGCCGGGCGAATGATCTTCAATGAAGCGTTGCCAGAGAGTTTTGGCTTTGTAAACAAGACTATTAAGGGATCAGACCTTAAAAAATTCCTGGCACGAAGTTACGATGAATTTGGTGAAGAAAAAACAGTTGAATTAATCGACGCCTTTAAGTTCTTAGGATTTTCCTATGTTAGTGTTTCTGGGGTTTCGATAAGTATTTTTGACGCCAAGATCCTTCCAGAAAAGCCCAAACTTATTGCCCAAGCGGATAAAAAAGTCGAAGAGATAGAGAAAAATTTCCACCGAGGGCTAATCACGCAACAAGAAAAGGCCCGCCTTAGCGAAGCTGTTTGGTCTGAGGTTACGGCTACTATAGACGAGTTGACTTGGCAGAACTTAGGCGACAACAATAGCTTGAGGATTATTCAAGAATCAGGTGCTCGGGGTTCTCGAGATCAGGTAAAACAACTGGCAGGTATGCGAGGTTTAGTCGCTGACCCAATGGGTCGAATTGTAGAGTTACCCTCAAAGTCAAATTTCCGAGAGGGCTTGGATATTTATGAGTATTTTACGTCGACTCGGGGTGCTCGAAAGGGTTTGGTAGATAAAGCCCTAAAAACTGCTGAAGCAGGGTACCTGACAAGGCGCTTGGTGGATGTAGCTCACGATGTACTTACTCGAATTGATGACTGTGGGACTAAAGAAGGTGTGACTCTTTCAACAAGTGACACAAGACAAGCTTCCTTGGGAGAACGTATTCTAGGACGATGTGTAGCCAGCGACGTTAAAGACAAAAAAGGTAAGGTAGTTCTTAAAAAAGGTGAAGAAATAACTGAGGATGTGGTTGAAAAGGTAGTCGCAGCCGTCGGAGACTTTATTGTTGTACGATCGACCTTAACTTGTGAAGCCAAGTACGGAGTCTGTACCCGTTGCTATGGCCGTGACTTATCCAACAAAAAACTAGTCGCTATCGGAACTCCAGTCGGCGTAATGGCTGCCCAGAGTATCGGCGAGCCCGGTACCCAGCTTACGATGAGAACCTTCCACCTTGGTGGTATTGTTGGTCTTGATATTACCCAGGGTCTACCCCGTGTCGAAGAGTTATTTGAGGCTAGAACCCCCAAGACTCCGGCGCTTATGGCTGAGATGGCGGGCCGAGTAAATGTCCAAGAAACCGAGGAAACACGAAAAGTAGTCATTACTTCTACGGACACAAGCTCAAACAGCCCGGAAACGAAAGAGTACCTTATTCCAGTAGCAGCGGAACTGAATGTTAAAGATGGGCAACTGATTACGGCTGGAGAGATACTTACTAAAGGACACGTGGACTTGAAAATCTTGCTTGAGACTAGGGGTATTAAGGCGGTTCAGAAATACATTATTGACGAAGCTCAAAGAGTTTACGAGTCTCAAGGTGCCCCTATTAATGATAAACACTTTGAAACGATAGTTCGCAAGATGAGCGAAAAAGTTCGGGTTGAGACGAGTGGGGACACCATGCTTTTGCCTGGCGAACTCGTTGACCGAAACAGGTTTAAAGAAGAAAACGCCAAGATTTTGGCTGAAGGTGGCGAACCTGCCACAGCTAAGCTTGTAATCTTAGGTGTTACTAGAGCGTCTCTTTATACTGAAAGCGTTCTTTCGGCAGCTTCTTTCCAGGAGACAACCTCGGTCTTAACGGAGGCCTCCACGACTGGTAAGGTGGATAGATTACTTGGCTTGAAAGAAAATGTGATTATTGGACGCTTGATACCAACTGGAGAGCGTGCTAGAATGGACGTCTAAATATGCCAACGATTAATCAATTAGTTCGAAAGGGCCGTAAAAAAGTTCAAAAAAAGATAAAAGCTACCTCACTTCGTAGTAGTTTTAACGCCCGTGAGTTACGCTCTGTGCCTACAATCTCTCCTCAAAAAAGAGGTGTTTGTACTGTGGTTAAAACAATGACTCCCAAGAAACCAAACTCGGCTTTGCGAAAAGTAGCCAGGGTGAGACTTTCAAATCGTAAAGAAATTACGGCGTATATTCCAGGTATAGGCCATAACCTTGCTGAACACTCAGTGGTTTTGGTTAGAGGTGGTCGGGTTAAAGATTTGCCAGGGGTAAAATACCATATCATTCGAGGCCATTATGATACTGCGGGAGTGGAAAATAGAAAGCAAGGCCGCTCACTTTACGGTGCGAAACGACCAAAGGAGGCGAAAGGTTAGGTTGTAGGTTTTAGGTGGTAGGTTGTAGGAGAACTAGCTACAACCTAAAACCCACAAACTATAACCTCAAGTGATATATGGCACGAGGAAGAGTAATAACCAAAAAAGTTCTGGACCCAGATCCAATATACGACAGCCGACTGGTCACTCGGTTTATTAACCGGATTATGAAAGACGGCAAGAAGTCTGTAGCCCAAAAAGTAATGTATTCGGCTTTAGAAAAAGTAGCTACCAAAACTGGGAAAAATGCTCTAGATATTTTTGAAGTAGCCATGAAAAACACTCAACCAAGGATGGAGGTGCGTCCTCGTCGTGTGGGTGGGGCTAGTTACCAAGTGCCTATGGAAGTCAGGGGCGACCGCAAGGAAGCCTTGGCAATTCGCTGGGTTATTATTGCAGCAGACGCACGCTCTAGCCGCGATTTCAGGACCATGGCAGATAAACTGGCAGCCGAGATAATTGACGCTTCGAATAACACGGGTGCGGCCATTAAGAAAAAAGATGACACCCACCGCATGGCCGAAGCGAACAAAGCCTTTTCACATTTCCGCTGGTAAGCCTCTTAATTAACTTTTCACCAACCTATTTTTGATTGTTGTAGTATAATGCTCTCAGAATTGGAGGGCAGATGACACCATTAATAGCACTGTTTATAATCGGGACTATTTTTTTGATCCTGATTGCGTCTTTGTCGATCGCTGGCGCGGCCCGAATGGTTCGGAGTGAGAGTTTGAGTTATGCTTTAGTGTGTTCTGGGTTTCTTGGTGTAGCGGGCGGGCTTTTCAGTGCAGGTGTGTTTGCAAATGTTTATTCGGGTTTTGCCTTTGGGGTCTTTGTTTTAATGGCAGTCTACAACTTAACTTTGTATTTTCTAAAGTTGCTTAATAAAATGCGCCCGCAAAGAGAAGTAGTTTAACCCTGGCTATCTTAAGATGTCAGGGTTTTCTTATGAGTTGCTTCCTATGATATAATTCCGCTTAATCACAAACGGAGGTGAGAGGTGTGGTCAATAGTTTCCTAATACCACTGGGCCTAATTACTTTGCTTGGTGGGATACTTTATGGTTATAACCGTTTCTTGGGAGAGATGCTTCGATCCAAAGCTGATTTCAGTGGAATAGCTCTTGTAATTTATCTTGTATCCATAGGTGTTTCTTCTGTTCAGCACATAGGGGCGGGATTAGCGATTTTGGCGGCTTTTTTGGATACAGGGTTGTTGATGGTTTTAGGTGCAGGCTTTTATCGACTGTTCAAGTGGGTTGATGAGAAATTTCATTTTCCTTTTCTAAAGAGGGGCAGTAATGGCTAACGGGAACACAGCCGGCCTAAGAGAAGCTGGGGCGGAAAGAGCTAGACTAGACGTACTTAGAAGGAGACTTGAGGAAGATGCTGAGAGTCTTAGACCGAGAGACGGCGATAGTCTCTGTGGGTCAGACTTTGAGAGTTTAGTCTCTGCAGCCCAGACCGCGAACCAGCATGAAACAGACGAGTTGCTTCGCAGGCGCTTGGAACGTCGTTTGGCTGATATAGAAAGGGTTACTCGGAGAATAGCAGAAGGGTCCTATGGCCTATGCAGTTCATGCGGTCAACCTATACCTGAGGAAAGGTTGGCAGCTATGCCAGATGCGACTCTTTGTGTTCCTTGTAGCCCGAGAAGTCATAGCCTTAGAAGAACCTCTCCTAGCCAGTTTGATTAATTTCAGACTGGTTTCTTTTTGTCAAAAAGAAACCCAGATAAAATTTATCTGGGTTTTCGGATTGATAGAATTCTATGCGGTTGCCTGTGAAGCAAACCTTGTAGAGCCTTCTCTGCCTCTCGAAGTTGATCTAAGGCTTGAGGGTTGATTTGCATTGTCTCTAACACTAGTGTGAGCGCACTCCTGACCAGTTCTTGGTAGGGATAAGTACCTAGAATCATAGCTGCTCGCTCACCTTTACCGTACTCGTCGTGCAAGGCTGTATCAAAGTGAGTTTTACGTAACCAGGCGCCATCATTACGAAGATATACATACGCAGATGTACTCGGACTGGTATGAGGGGTAGTGTACAAAAGTACCAATCGCCATTCTACAGGTGTTAATTCTTTCCTAGTACCAATATAGGCGTGGGCCTGATAAAGGCTGCAGACGTATATAAAGACAGGTTTTAGTGCTTCGAATATTGCTTGAAGATACCCCTGGTATCGTTTATGCCGGACTTCATCCAATCGATATAGATTGTAGCGAGTTCTATAAGAAACATTACCGTTAGGAAAAAGTCTGCCCAGTCCTGAAGCAGCTAGTATCGAAGCTTTGAAAAGTATCTCATCCTTTACCGCGTTAGAGTAGGCAAAACCAAGCACATATCTTCCTGGTGCTACCTCCAGTTCCAGAGGTTCTCCAGTCCTAATTCCCATGAAATCTTCTTGGTCCACTGACTACGCTCCTTACTCGTAGCTTAGAAGTATATCCTATAAGCAAACAGATGTAAAGTGTTAAACTTATCTGCACACCTGGTGTGGAACAGGTTCGCACATCGGGATTTTTAGCTTTCTGGTAAACTAAATCCATGAACTCTAGAGATATTGACCAGTTGGCGAAAAAGATTTGGGATTATCATTTAATGCGCCAACCTTTAAAAAAGGCAGATTATATTTTTGTACTTTGTAGTAATGACCTTAGAGTTGCTGAATATGCAGCGAAGCTTTATCAAGATGGGTGGGCGCCAAAGATTATCTTTTCCGGTAATCGTGGGAGCCTGACCAACACCTGGCCTGAACCGGAAGCAGAGAAATTTGCTCAGATCGCTATTAGGGAAGGAGTTCCCGAAAAAGACATCATTAAAGAACCGAATGCCACAAATACTGGAGAAAATGTAGCGTTTACTAGGAAACTTTTCCAAGATAAAGATTTAGCAATAGGATCACTCATCGCGCTGCAAAAACCTTTTATGGAACGACGAGCCTATGCCACGATTAAGAAGCTGTGGCCAGAAATAGACTTTGTTGTTTCCTCTCCCCCAATTTCCTATGAAAATTATCCCAATGAGATTTTAGATAAAGAGTATTTGATCAATACTATGGTTGGAGACTTACAACGCCTCCAACTATATCCGCTCAAAGGTTTTATAGTCCCCCAACCAATTCCAAAAGATGTCTGGGATGCTTATGAAAAGCTCGTTCAAGCAGGCTTCACCAAACACCTCGTTGTTCAATCCTGAGTTGACTTTAAAAGCTATAGGATGTATAATTCCCAACATCTTCGGTAGAGCCGAACAATAAGGAGAGAAGAGATGCCAGTTGGTGTGATCCATACGACACGTGCTTTCTTGGAACGTCTTCGGAGAGAAGCTCCCAGCGATGAGGACCATATTCATACAGTGGTCCGTGCTGAAATTGCCTATGGGTTTAATATCCCCCCTACCAATGTAGAGAGCAGATGGATTGTCTGCGAGTCTGCCCAAAATGGGGTGGATCTCAATGTAGACATCGAATTTTCTTACGATCCAAACGATCCCAATAGGTTTACCCTGAATGATATTGAGGTGATTGAGTTTCATCTGCTCCATAAACTCGAGCTTTGTGCAGATATGCGAGGATGGCGAACAGTTTCGGTTAGCCCGAAACCTTCTTATCAAGGTCGGTTCACTATGTCCGAGTTTGAGGATGGGAAACTGGTTCGGACTGTAGGAAGCAACCGGGAAGCCGTTACTAGAACCAACGTCACAAGAACCAAAGAGAAGATCACTAGGTCTCAGGAGTAACTCTTGAGGCCTTTCTTTTTTCTCAGGGTTAGGTTTGCACGAACTTAGGCATTATGGTAGAATTACCAAGTTAAATAGAGGTGATAGTAAACGGATGAATATCCTGATACACTTCATCACAAAACTATCGCTTTTTTATTGGTAGAAAAATGGCGGAAGCAACTAAAAGTTATCCACTAGAAAAAATACGCAACATTGGAATTATTGCTCATATTGATGCTGGTAAAACCACGACTACGGAGCGTGTTCTTTTTTATACCGGAAAAACATATAAAATCGGTGAAGTCCATGAAGGCGAAGCCACTATGGATTGGATGGCGCAAGAGCGAGAGCGTGGTATTACAATCACCTCGGCTGCTACGACCGCATTTTGGACCCCCAAAACAGGACCTTACGCAAATCAAATTCATCGCATTAACATTATTGATACCCCAGGACACGTTGATTTTACCGCCGAAGTAGAGCGATCCTTAAGAGTTCTTGACGGCGGGGTCGTCGTTTTTGACGGAAAAATGGGTGTTGAGCCTCAATCAGAAACAGTGTGGCGTCAAGCAGATAAATATAATGTCCCAAGAATTTGTTTTGTAAACAAGCTAGATGCTATTGGGGCGGATTACTATATGAGTTTGGACTCTATCAAAGAGCGTTTAGGTGCCAATGCAGTAGCCTACTCTATTCCGATAGGTACCGAAAGCGACTTTAAGGGAGTAGTAAACTTACTTACTAAAAAAGCGACTGTCTACACTGAAGAGCTTGGAAAAGATCCTATTGATACCGAAATTCCAGCTGATATGCTGGGAAAAGTAGAAGAGTTTCGCGGAAAACTGGTCGAGGCAATTGCGGAAACTGACGACACCCTTTTGGAGAAGTATCTTGGTGGTCAAGAACTTGCAGAAGAAGAGCTCAAAGCAGCCCTCCGTAGAGCTGTAATAAGTCTTAAAATATTTCCGGTTTTAGCTGGATCAGCGCTTAAGAATAAAGCCATTCAACCAATGCTTGACGCTGTTGTAGAATTATTACCTTCCCCCTTGGATGTCCCTGTCATGAAAGGAATACATCCTGAAACACAAGCCGAGGAAATCAGAGCTGCTAGCGAAACAGAGCCTTTTAGTGCTCTGGCGTTTAAAGTCATGACTGATCCGTATGTCGGGCGACTTACTTATTTCCGAGTTTATTCCGGAAAAGTAGCCTCCGGATCATACGTTTATAACTCCACCAAAGATACCCAAGAAAGAATTTCCAGATTACTGCTAATGCACGCTAATCACCGCGAAGAAGTTACAGAGCTCTCCGCTGGAGAAATTGGCGCTGCTGTGGGTCTCAAGACTACTTTTACCGGACATACGCTTTGTGATGAGACTAAACCGATTATTTTAGAATCAATCAAGTTCCCCGAGCCAGTTATATCTTTGGCGATAGAACCCAAGACCAAGGCTGATCAAGAGAAACTTGGTTTGGCCTTGTCCCGTTTGGCAGAGGAAGACCCTACTTTTCGAGTACGCAACGATCCCGAAACATCCCAGTCCCTTATTAGTGGTATGGGCGAGTTGCACTTAGAAATTATTGTGGACAGACTTAAGAGGGAATTTAGTGTCGAAGCGAATGTGGGTAAGCCACAAGTTGCTTACCGAGAAACCATTCGTAAGACAAGTACGGCTGAAGGTAAATATATTCGCCAATCAGGTGGCCGCGGTCAGTATGGGCACTGTTATCTCCGAATTGAGCCAAAGGGTCGTAGTGAGGGTTACGAATTTGTTTCTGAAGTCGTGGGTGGAACTATCCCTAGGGAGTTTATATCGCCTATTGAAAAAGGAGTCAGAGAGGCTTTGGAGACAGGGGTTGTAGCTGGCTACCCCTTGGTTGATTTAAAAGTGGCTGTTTATGATGGAAGCTACCATGAGGTAGACTCAAGCGAGGCGGCCTTTAAAATTGCCGGGTCAATGGCGCTAAAAGAAGCTGCTAAAAGTGCTGATCCAGTTTTACTTGAGCCTATCATGAAACTTGAGGTAGTTGTACCTGAAAATTATATGGGAGACGTAATAGGGGATATCTCAAGTAAACGTGGAAAAGTGGAAGGCACAGAGACTCGGGGTAACGCGACCGTAGTTCGGGCGAACGTGCCTTTGGCAGAAATGTTTGGCTATGCTACAACGCTGCGTTCTATGACTCAGGGTCGAGGTTCTTTTAGCATGGAACCGTTCAATTATGAGGAAGTTCCGTCCCAAGTAGCTAAGAGTTTGGTTGAGAATAAGTAAGACACTTGCTTGACACGAGATTTTTAGGTATAATCCGCTCACTGGATTAATGAGCGTCCTGTATTCGCGATATTCTGGCGAATATAATCCGCTCACGACTTGAATCGGGGAATAATAATCAGGAATCAAGGAAAGCCTTAATTCATGATTCTTAATTCGTAATTCAATTGTAGGAGGACTAAACATGGCTGAAGCTAAAAAGTTCGAAAGAACTAAACCACACGTTAATATTGGTACCATTGGTCACGTTGACCATGGTAAAACAACTTTAACTGCCGCGATTACCAAGGTCTTATCCCAAAAGGGTATGGCCGAGTTTACGGCTTATGATCAGATAGACAAAGCTCCTGAAGAGAGGCAACGTGGTATTACTATTGCTTTGGCACACGTTGAGTACGAAACTGAGAAAAGGCACTACGCCCACATCGATGCCCCAGGTCATGCTGATTATATTAAGAACATGATCACTGGTGCTGCTCAGATGGATGGCGCTATTTTGGTAGTTAGTGCGGCTGATGGTCCTATGCCTCAGACCAGAGAGCATATCCTTTTGGCTCGTCAGGTAGGTGTGCC
>MHDB01000013.1:25333-57433 GCA_001816835.1 Candidatus Woykebacteria bacterium RIFCSPLOWO2_01_FULL_43_14
AATATCCAGGTGATGATATCCCTGTGGTTCGTGGCTCGGCTCTTAAAGCCATTGAAGGTGACGCCAACGCAGTTAAATCTATTGAAGAACTTATGTCCAAGGTTGACGAGTATATCCCAACCCCAGTTCGAGAGCTTGATAAGCCATTCCTCATGCCGGTGGAGGATGTTTTCTCTATTAAAGGGCGCGGAACTGTTGTTACAGGTAGGATTGGCCGTGGCATCGTCAAAGTTAACGACACAATCGAAATTGTGGGTATTAGGCCTAAAACTTCTCAGACAGTAGTGACCGGAGTAGAAATGTTCCGGAAACAACTTGACGAGGGTCAGGCTGGGGACAACGTAGGGTTACTTCTTCGGGGTATTGAAAAAGAGGATGTCGAGCGTGGTCAAGTTTTGTCCAAGCCTGGTTCCATTAAGCCTCACACTGAATTTGAAGCAGAGGTTTATGTTTTAACCAAAGAAGAAGGCGGTCGTCACACCCCATTCTTTAAAGGTTATAGACCCCAGTTCTATCTCCGAACAACTGACGTTACTGGTGAAGTAACTCTTCCAGAGGGAACCGAGATGGTAATGCCAGGGGATAACATTAAAGTTACAATTAAACTAATTGGTCCTGTTGCCTTAGAAGAAGGTCTTAGGTTTGCTATCCGTGAGGGTGGTCACACTGTAGGAGCAGGGGTAGTTAGTAAAATAATCGCGTAGGAGTCTGTAGTACGTAGTTTTTAGTTTGTAGTTATTTTCTACAACCTACTAACTACAACCTACTAACTAATTAGATGGCTAAAGGTCGAATACGAGTTCGTTTAAAATCATATGACAACAGAGTGCTAGATGATAGCGCCGAGGATATCCTTGACACTGCTATCAGGACTGGCGCCAAAGTGGCTGGGCCGATCCCACTGCCTACACGGATAGAGCGTTATACAGTAACAACCTCACCTCATGTAGATAAAGACGCCCGTGAGCACTTTGAAATTCGAACTCACAAGCGATTAATAGATATTATTGAACCAACTCCTAAGACACTTGACGCTCTTATGCACTTAGACCTTCCTGCTGGTGTCGACATTGAAATAAAAATGTAGTTAAGTTTTTCTGGTGTATGTAGGGATAAAAGAGCCTAAACGGCTTTTTTTGTTGAAGAGTATGAAATTAAGGCAAATTATGGGTGAAAAGTTAAATATGTCCCAAATGCCTGATAGGCATGGAAGGGTCAGCGCAACTACCATACTAAGAGTATCTCCCAATGTTGTGGTAAAACTAAATGCTAAAAAGGCTTTAGTTGCTTTTGGTTACAGAAAGAAACTAGCTAACGCAATCAAGGGTATTGTTAAAGGTCTGAAAGACGTATCCCCAAGGGTTTTGAAAGAGCTTGAATTGGGTAACGAGGAAGTAAAAAAGGGCGAGCAGGTAAAAGTAGGCGACGTGTTCCGTAAAGGGGATTTGGTTGATATAACTGGTATTTCAAAAGGTAAAGGATTTGCCGGTGGTGTGAAAAGACATGGTTTCGCTGGTGGTCCTAAGACGCATGGTCAGTCCGATCGGCACCGTGCTCCTGGGTCTATTGGTTCTGGTACAACCCCAGGAAGGGTTTTAAAAGGTCTACGTATGGCTGGACACATGGGTGTTGATCAGGTGACCATACAGGGCCTTGAGATATTGGATATCGATGAGGAAAATAATCTGGTGACTATTAGAGGAGCTGTCCCTGGATCAAGAACAGGGGTGGTTACACTCACCCGCTCGATTAAGAAGAAAAAAGCTTATCACGAACCGGAAATTCCTGCACTACCCCAACTTCCCAAGGAAGAGCCTAGCGTTTCAGATGAGAACGTAGAAAGTCCTGCTTCACAACCAGTAGCTGAAAGTAAAGAAGTCGTTCCTGTTGAGGCCGCCAAAGAAAACGGTGAGGACACAAATGGCTAAATTAGAAACGACTACAACACCTGAAACAAAGGTAAATATTGCTGTGTTTGGTAAAAATGGCTCCGCTGCTCCAGTAGTGATTGAGAAGGAATTGCTTGTTTCCAAGGTAAAGCCTGGTATGATTGCTCAGGTTGTTCGGGTAATGCTTTCAAACGAACACCAAGGAACTGTTGCTGTTAAAGACCGTTCAGAAGTTTCAGGTGGGGGGCGAAAGCCTTGGAAGCAAAAAGGAACAGGTAGGGCTAGACAAGGCTCGATTAGGTCCCCTCAATGGGTGGGTGGCGGTGTAGTCCATGGCCCTCAGAATGATAAGAGAAAGTTAACTTTACCTAAAAGTTGGAGTAAGAAAGCCTTAGTTGAGCTCTTAAAGCAGGTGATAATCGAGGAAGCCTTGGTCTTAATAGAGGATTTTAATCTTGAAAAACCAAAGACTGCGGAGCTTGTGTCTGCTTTGTCTAGCATAAAAACTAAGGGTAAAACCCTTTTTATTTTGGACAAACTAGATAAAGTGACTTTTTTGTCAGCCCGTAATATCCCAAATCTTACACTTATAACTTGGGAAGGCATGAACACTCTTAGTTTACTAAGGGCAGATACAATAGTCACCAAGGTTAGTAGTTTTGAAAAGCTTAAAAAGATTTTGGAAGATAACAATGGAAAGTAGTCAGGTTTTGGTAAAACCCCTCTTCACTGAAAAAACTCTTAGTTTGTCAGACAAGGGTCGTTATACTTTTGTGGTGGCTTTAAAGGCGAATAAGTATCAGATAAAAAAAGCCCTTAAGGATATGTTTAACGTGGATGTCAAAGAAGTAAGAACGATGATTGTTAAAGGGGCGCTCAAAAGGGTTGGTAAGAAAAGATTGCTTACAAAACAAAGTAACTATAAAAAAGCGATAGTACTACTGAAAAAAGATCAAAAACTTGATCTTTTTGATCAAGAACCTCCCAAAGAGGAAGGAAAATAGCAACACATGGCAATTAAGAAAATGGGTGGATCGACGCCTTCGCGAAGATTCATGACAGGACTAAGTAAAAAAGATTTAACTAGCAGCAAGCCTCATAAAGGCTTAAGTAGGATTCTGCCTAAAACAGGCGGTAGGGACAGTACTGGTCGGATTAGTGTTCGACACCAGGCTGGGAAGCAAAAGAGGTTATATCGTGAAATTGACTTTCGACGCGATAAGTTTGATGTGCCAGGGGTAGTAAGTACCATTGAATATGACCCAAACCGTTCGACTTCGATCAGCTTGGTCACTTACAAAGATGGTGAAAAAAGATATATCTTGGCTCCTCAAGGACTTAAGGTAGGAGACAGCGTTCTTTCTGGTGAAAAAGTGGAGGCTAAAGTAGGGAATGCCTCTCCTTTAAAAAACCTTCCGATTGGTAGTGTCGTTCACAACATCGAGATGTCACCTCATTCTGGTGGTCAGTTGGCACGATCTGCGGGTACGTATGCGACTTTAATGGCTATAGAAGATAATTGGGCGCACTTAAAATTGCCCTCAGGCGAAGTCAGAAAAATTCCCCAAAACTGTATGGCTACTTTGGGAGCTCTTAGCAATTCTGATTGGAAGAACATAGTTATTGGAAAAGCTGGTAGGTCAAGGTATAAAGGTAAAAAGCCAACGGTTCGAGGTGTTGCCATGTCACCGCGTGACCACCCCCACGGTGGTGGTGAGGGCAGATCGCCTATTGGAATGAAGTCTCCCAAATCTCCATGGGGTAAGTTTACCTTAGGAAAAAGAACTCGTAAAAAAACCAAAGCATCAACGAGCCTAATTTTGCAAAGAAGGAAACATTAATTATGTCAAGATCAACTAAAAAAGGACCCTATATAGACGCTAAACTATCAAAGAAGATAGAAAAATTAAACCAACTGGGTAAGAAAGAACCCATCAAGACTTGGGCTAGAGATAGTCAGATATCGCCTGAGATGGTTGGCCATACGATCTCAGTCCACAATGGAAGGATTTTTATCCCAGTTTTTGTTGTCGAACAGATGGTCGGACATCGATTAGGTGAATTTTCCCTAACACGCACCTTTCGTACTCATGGAAGAGTGGTGGAGAGGACAACTTCACCAACATAGGATAAGTACGTAGTACATAGTACGTAGTTGGTAGTAGGTAGAAAATTTCTACGTACTACGTACTAAAAACTACCAACTAAATTATGGAAATAGTAAGCAGTAACAAATACATAAGAATATCTCCACGGAAGGTAAGATTACTCTCAAAAAAGCTGGAAAATCTTCCTGTGGGAGTGGCTGTCACTACTCTGAGGTTTATGCCTCAGAAAGCGGCAATACCTCTCATTAAGGTCATAAAAGCTGCGACTAGCGATGCTGAGCACAACTTCAAGCGAGATAGCCAGAAATTGGTGATCAAAAAGATTGAGGTGAACGAAGGACCGACCCTAAAGAGGAGTATTCCTCGAAGCCGAGGTATGTCCCACCCCATTCTGAAGCGAACTACGCATATAAAAGTAACTCTAACTGATTAGACTCTAAGATCAGTTTGTGGTAGAATTCAGCTTCTCGGTTGGTTAGCTAAGAACTATTTGGAGGTTTATTAAAGTGGGTCAGAAAGTTAATCCCAACGCATATAGACTAAGCCTAAAGAAGAATTGGCTGTCGCGTTGGTTTGCGGATGGTAAAAGATATAGAGACTACTTGTTAGCGGATTTGAAAATCCGAGAGGCAGTTATGTCCAAATTAGTGCCCGCGGGTGTAGCTGAAGTGACTATAGAGAGAAGTGGTAACCAGACCACTGTCAATGTCAGTGTTTCTCGACCGGGAATGGTCATTGGAAGAGCTGGGACTGGTGTTGAGGAACTCAAGAAGTTTTTGGCAGTATTAAGTGGTGGTCCTGTAAAACTGGAAGTTAAAGACATCAAGAACCCTGACGTGAACGCTTATCTGGTCGCTAAAAACGTTGCAACTCAGATCGAAAGACGCTACCCACCAAAAAGGGCGATAAACCAAGCGGTTGATCGTGCAATGCGCGCTGGGGCTAAAGGTGTCAAAATTTTGATCAGCGGTCGTATTGGCGGGGCTGAAATTGCTCGAAGGGAAAAGGCGGTTTCTGGTACAATACCTCTCTCCTCATTGAGAGCGGACATTGATTATGCTTCAGTAGCAGCTAAGACTCCCACTGCCGGAGTGCTCGGAGTGAAGGTTTGGGTATACAAAGGAGAGGAAATAACCTAAGTGTATTGGGTTGATGGATAGCTTATGTTACAGCCGAAACGAGTTAAATATCGAAGACAATTTAGGGGTTCTTGGAAAGGTGTTGCTACTCGGGGGAATGCGCTGGAGTTTGGTGAATTTGGGTTGAAATCCATGACTCGTGGTTGGGTAAGCGCTCGAGAAATAGAATCCGCTAGACGAGCAATGACTCACTATACAAAAAGAGGTGGTCGAATCTGGATTCGGGTTTTCCCAGATAAGCCAATTACTAAGAAACCACCAGAAACCCGCATGGGAAGCGGAAAAGGCGGCGTAGACCATTACGTTACTGTAGTCAAACCGGGAACAGTCATTTTTGAGATGGGTGGGGTAAGTAAGGATATAGCCACTGAGGCAATGAGACTCGCCGCTATGAAACTAAGTGTCGATGTAAAATTTATTACTGAGGATGATATCTAAATGTTGAAAGCAAAAGACCTAACTAGCAAAAACGTGCCAGAGCTTCTTAAATCGTTAGCTGACTTTCAACTGGAGATATTCAAAATGAAGTCAGATTTGACCAAGCAAAAAGTCAAAAATGTTAGGGCTATTAAGAACAAAAGAATAGAGTTGGCACGTATAAAAACAATCCTGCGACAAAAGGAAGTAAAAATCTAATGAAAGAATTCGTTGGTGAGGTTGTAAGTAATAAAAGTGAAAAAACAGCCCTGGTTAGGGTAGATTGGGTGGCTGTCCACCCAGTTTATAAAAAAAGAGTCCGCAGGAGTCAAAAGATAAAAGCTCATGACACTCTTGGGGTAAACATTGGTGATCGGGTAAAAATAATTGAAACACGGCCCATTTCAAAGGACAAGCACTTCCTGATTAAAGAGGTTTTGAAGAAATAATATGGTTCGAGAACAATCGAGGTTAAAATCAGCCGATAACAGCGGGGCGAAAGAGTTGTATGTCATAGACATCCCCGCCAGAAGCGTTCAAAAAGTCGCCCGTCTTGGGGAGGTAATTACTTGTGTTGTAAAAGGTGCTGACCCCCAAGGTGCTGTCAAAGATGGCGAGATAGTCAAGGCCGTAATTGTGCGTACTAAAAAGGAAAAAAGACGCTCAGACGGTTCCTATATTAGATTTGACCAAAATGCAGCGGTTATTATTGGTGGGGACGGTGTACCAAGAGGGACTCGAATTTTTGGCCCTATTGCACGTGAGGTTCGGGACAAGGGTTTTTTAAAAATAGTTTCTTTAGCTCCGGAGATTGTCTAATATATGAACCATGAAATTTTCAATTTCAGAACCCTGTTTCGCTTTATCTTTATGTATAGAAATAATATTAAGGAAATCTTGAAATGAAATTAAGAATTGGAGACAACGTAAAAGTTAATACAGGTTCGAATAAGGGTAAAACAGGTAAAATACAAAAGGTGGTCGAAGACAAGAGAAAGGTAGTTGTCGAAGGCATTAATGTGTATAAAAAACATACCCGCAAGAACATGGGTGGTGGTATTGTCGAAAAAACATTTCCCTTGGACGTTTCAAAAGTCAGCCTTGTTTGTCCAAAATGTAACCAGACTGCTCGAATTGGGTTGACAATAGGTAGCGATGGTAAGAAAATAAGGACTTGCAGAAAATGTAAGCAACCGTTGAACTAAGGTAAGTTAAGATGGATTATTTAGATTTGTACAAAAAGGAAATAGTACCAGCCTTCAAAAAGGAATTTGGGTTTACCAATGATTTGGCCGTTCCCAGACTTGAGAAAATTGTGCTTAACATTGGGACAGGGGACAGCCTTAGTAACGATAAGGAAAAAGAGACTCTTTTGGCGGAACTTTCTGCAATCTCAGGTCAGAAACCGTCTATTAGAAGGGCTAAGAAGGCTATAGCTGGTTTTAAGATCAGACAAGGCGACCCTGTGGGTGTAAAAGCGACTTTAAGGGGTAAAAGAATGTACGATTTCTTACATAAGCTTGTGAGCATTGTGTTGCCTAGAGTTAGAGACTTTCGAGGTTTGGATTATAAAAGTATAGATAAGTTAGGCGGCTTTAGTCTTGGTTTTAGAGAGCACATTGTTTTTCCGGAAATAGATGTGGCTAAAATCGGGAAATATCGTGGTTTGCAAGTCACTGTCGCGACTACTAGCAAAGACCCAAAACAAACTAAAAGACTACTTGAATTATTCGGAGTTCCTTTTAAGAAGGAGGAAACAAAAGGATAGGTTGTAGGCCTTCGGCTCTGAGGCTCAGGCTCGAAGAGTTTTAGGTGGTAGGTTGTAGGAGAACTAGCTACAACCTAAAACCCACAAACTATAACCTCAAGTGATATATGGCTAAGAAATCATTAATTGTAAAAGCAAACAGAGAACCAAAATTTGCCGTAAGAGGTTATAATCGTTGTCATAGGTGTGGGCGCCCTCGGGCTTACATTCGTAGATTTGGGGTTTGTCGATTGTGCTTTAGACAACTAGCCGTAAGAGGAGAACTTCCAGGAGTTACTAAGTCTTCTAGGTAAAAGTATGGATACATTATCTGATCTACTAATAAGAATAAAAAACGGTTACATGGCCAGAAAGAAAATGGTTCTGATTCCGCACTCAAAAATGAATGAAGCAATTACAGTAGTGCTAGAGAAGAATAATTACATTGAGAAATATCAGGTCAAAACTACTGAAAAAGGTTTTAAAGACTTAGAGATAATGCTTAAGTATGACGGTAGTGAGCCTGTCCTTACGGACATTAAGAGAGTCTCTAAACCTGGTCTTAGGATTTACTCAAGAACCAATAAACTTCCTAGGGTCTTAAGTGGTTTGGGAATAGCTATTGTGTCTACTTCGCAGGGTCTTATGACGGATAAGGAAGCTAGAAAAAAAGGTGTTGGAGGCGAGCTAATAGCTCGGGTTTGGTAAAGTGAGTAGGATTGGTAAACAGCCAGTGGTGATCCCCTCTGGTGTAGAAATAAAAATCGAGGGGACTACTGTGATAGCTAAAGGTCCTAAAGGGGAATTAAGTCAAAAACTCCCCCCTTTGACGAGCTCAAGGGTGGAAGAGTCCTTGATTAGGGTTGAGGCAAAGAATGCTTCCAAAGAAGCTAGGGCAATGCACGGTTTAGCCAGAAGTTTGGTTGCTAACTTAGTCGAAGGAGTAGAAAAAGGTTTTTCTAAGACCTTGGAACTAAGTGGTATTGGTTTTCGAGCAAGCGTTACAAGTGGGAAGCTCACTTTGAATGTTGGATTTTCTCATCCCGTGGAGATTACTCCTCCAGAGGGGATAGAATTCAAGGTTCAAGAAAACAAGATAACAGTTTTGGGTATTGATAAACAGTTAGTCGGTCAGATGGCTGCTAAGGTGTATAAAGTAAGGCCACCAGAACCTTACAAAGGTAAAGGTATTAAGTTTGCTGGGCAAATAATTAAGAAGAAAGCTGGCAAGTCTGGTAAGGCTGGGGCAAAGGTATAAAAATGAAAACAAAACTTTTATCTTCTCGACGACAAGGTCGAAAAAAAGCAATCACTGCCAAGATCAAGGCTTCTACACCGATTAGGTTGGGGGTCTTTCGCTCTAGTGCTCACATTTACGCTTATATAACAGATGACACTAAAGGTAGGGTTATACTTTCTAGCCGTGATTCCACGGCTAAAACCAAAATGACTAAAACAGAGAAAGCTTACGAAGTTGGCAAAAGTATTGCACAAAAAGCTAAAGAGGCAGGAATCAAAAAGATTGCCTTCGACCGTTCCGGTTTTCTTTATCACGGTCGGGTTAAGAGTCTAGCCGAAGGGGCAAGAGAAGGAGGCTTGGAGTTTTAACCAAGGAATTTTGATGGATACATTTGAAGTTAGAGAATTTGAAGAAAAAGTTGTGCAGGTAAATAGAGTTTCCAAAAAAACTAAGGGTGGAAACAAGATTGGTTTCTCAGTTTTGGTGGTGGTTGGGGACAAAAAAGGCCGAGTTGGCGTTGGTTTGGGTAAAGCTACGGATGTCCAATCCTCAATTCGTAAAGCAGTGAGCTACGCCAAAAAACATCTAATTGTGGTTCCTATGAAGGGGAACACTATAACTCATGAAACGCTCGTCAAAAAAGGCGCGGCCCGGATTTTCCTTAAACCTGCCTCCAGTGGTACTGGTGTTATTGCCGGTGGGGCAGTAAGGGCTGTTGTCGAAGCTGCTGGGATTAGGGATATTTTGTCCAAAGTACTGGGGACTTCGAATAAAGCTTCAAATGTCTATGCCACTATTGAGGCGCTACGGACCCTGAAACCTTTAAAGGTAAGACCACAAGAAGTCACCAAACAGGAATCAGCTCCTGAGCCTCCCAAACCAGCCAAAGTTACCAAACCAAAAGTTGTGACTGAAAAGAAGTCTGTCCGTAAGAAAGTAAAGGACTTAAGTGAAACTAAATAATATTCCGGGTGTATTAACTAAAAAAGCTAAAAGAATTGGCCGAGGGCACGGTAGTGGTAAAGGTAAGACTTCTAGTCGTGGTACCAAAGGCCAAAAATCTCGTGGCCGCATTAATCCTAGCTTTGAAGGAGGCCAGCTTAGAATTGTAAAAAGATTGCCTTTTAGACGTGGTGTTGGTAACCCTGGCTATAAATCAAAGTTTGTGGTTCTCAACGTAAGTGACCTTAACCAATTTGAGGCAGGAAGTGTCGTTGATGCTAAGTTCTTGGTCGAGAAAGGCATGATTTCCCAAGGAGACGCTCGGAAAGGTGTTAAGATATTGGGTAATGGGGAACTGAAAGTAGCCCTAACTGTGAATCTTTCGATGTCAAAAGTAGCTAAAGAAAAAATTGGGGGTGCCGGAGGAACTACGCCGACTGAGGCAGTCAGCAATAATTAATGCTCAAATACATACGAGCTTTTTGGAATACACCACAGCTGAAGAAAAAATTACTAATCACCACTGCTGTGCTTATTATCTTTCGTTTGGTGACTTTCATTCCTGTTCCTGGAGCGGATGTTGATAACCTTAAGCAAATTATTTCTCGTTACGAAGTTTTGGGGTTGTTAGATCTTTTTTCTGGGGGGACTTTTTTCA
Organism: Candidatus Woykebacteria bacterium RIFCSPLOWO2_01_FULL_43_14; assembly: GCA_001816835.1. Taxonomy (GTDB): domain Bacteria; phylum Patescibacteriota; class Microgenomatia; order Woykebacterales; family 2-01-FULL-43-14; genus 2-01-FULL-43-14. The sequence goes on from MHDB01000013.1 coordinate 35,474, forward strand.
ACTTCTCTATTATCGCCCTTGGACTTAATCCTTATATTAATGCCTCCATTATCATGCAGCTTTTTACAATGGTTTTCCCCAAGCTTGAAGAGCTTTCCAAAGAAGGTGAGTATGGTAGGCGTAAAATCAATCAATATACTAGATATCTCACTGTACCTTTATCTTTGCTCCAGTCTTTTGGGATAGTCACTTTTTTGCAAAGAGGTGACTTAGCGGTTTTTGGACAACTTAGCACTCTTGACCTGCTGGCGGTTATCTTGACTCTAGTTGCTGGGGCAATCTTTCTGATGTGGTTAAGCGAACTGATAACAGAGAATGGCATTGGTAACGGTGCTTCGGTAATAATCTTGGTAGGTATTGTCAGCCGACTTCCAGTAGTGTTAGTCCAGACTTTTAGCTTACTGGATGAAACAAAAATCTTTAGTCTAATTGGTCTCTTGGTAATTGCTTTTTTGGTGATTACAGGGATCGTTTTTGTCAACGAAGCTCACCGCCGTATTCCAGTTCAGTACGCTCGGAGAGCCAAAGACTCGACCCAAACCACCCAGATGACCTACCTGCCTTTACGTGTTAACCAGGCGGGAGTAATCCCTATTATTTTTGCTATTTCCTTAGTCTCTCTACCTTCTATTCTAGGTTCATTATTGACTACCTCAAAAAGCCCTTGGTTGCTAGATCTATCCTCTAAATTAGTTACTTATTTTCAAACTACCAATCCGGTTTACTACACTACCTACTTTGTCCTGGTTTTAGGGTTCACCTATCTTTATACTGCGGTTAGCTTCAACCCCACTAAGATTGCCGAGGAAATCAAGAAACACGGCGGTTTTATCCCTGGTATTAGACCCGGCCGTCCGACCAGTGAATATCTAAATTTTATCCTGAATCGCATTACACTACCCGGAGCGATCTTCTTGGGCGTAATAGCAGTCTTACCTTTCGTAGTTACCCAGCTTACCAATTTTCAGAACTTGGCTATCGGTGGGACGGGACTTTTGATTGTCGTCTCGGTAATTTTGGAAACTTCTAAACAAATCCGTTCTATGTTAATTCAGCGTAGTTACGAAGGTTTTCTAGGAAAATAAATGGCTAGCAGGAGCGTTTACTTAGTTTTTGGCTCGGAAGGCTCAGGTAAGACTACCCACGCCAAACTTTTGGCGGATTACCTAAAGATTCCTTTTGTTTCCTCAGGATCATTAATAAGAAAAGAAATTGAGTCAGAAAGTGTGATAGGTAAAAAGTTTGCCATCCGTAGCTCTGCTTACGTTGAAGATGATTTGGTAATACCTTTTATTTTAAGTGTTCTTGAGGATAGTAAATACCGTAATGGCTTCATTATTGAAGGTTTTCCCAGGGATCTGAATCAATTAAAGTCTCTGCAAGAGTTTCTAGCAAGAAAAGATTTAGCTATAAAAAAGGCTATTTACGTAACTTTATCCGAAAGTGAAGCTATAAGACGCTTAATTCAGCGTGCTCGCAGCGATGACACGCCGGATCAGATAAAAGCTCGACTTAGCGCCTACAGAGAACACAAAAAAGAGATGATTGACGAGTTGAGTCGAAGTAAGTTACTACTTGAGATAGACAATTCCCGTGCCAAAGAAGAGGTATTTGAAGAGCTTAAAAATAAAATATGATTAAGATAAAAAATGATAAAGAGATTTCCTTGATGGCTAAGTCGGGAAGAATAGCTGCCTTGGTTTTGGAAAAAGCCGTTGAACTAGCTAAACCGGGCACAACTACTTTAGAGATTGAGGAGGCTGTGGAGGAAGAGATTAGCAAACTGGGCGGGGAAAGTGCCTTTAAGAAAGTGAAAGGTTACCATTATGCGACTTGCTTTAGCGTTAATGACGAGGTGGTTCATGGACTACCTTCGGGTTATGTGTTAAAAAATGGCGATATTTTGGGTATAGATCTGGGAGCTACCTATCAAGGATATTTTTCTGACACCGCGACCACTGTTATAGTAGGTGGTGTCTCTGAAAAAACGACCAGGCGTTTTTTAGAAGTGGGGAAAGAAACCCTAGCTAAAGCTATAAAAGAAGCTCATATAGGTAAGAAAATTGGAGATATAAGTGCCACGATTCAGGAAAATATTGAGGCATCTGGTTACAGTGTTGTAAGAGAGCTGACTGGTCATGGCATAGGAACCTATTTGCATGAAGAGCCTCCCGTGCCTGGGGTAGGTAAGAGAAATACTGGGCCAGAGTTAAAAGAGGGCATGGTTATTGCTATAGAGGTAATTTACAATATGGGTAAACCAAGAGTAAGCATTTTGGATGATGGCTGGACTATAGTTACTTCGGATGGCTCTTTGTCAGGTTTGTTTGAGCATAGTATTGCGGTCACCAAAAGTGGTCCTGTAGTATTGACTAAAGTTTAAGTATAGCGTAGAATTGGCAGGTTAAATAAATATGGCAGATAAAGAATTTATTGAAGTAGATGGTGTGGTTAAAGAATCTTTGCCGAATACCATGTTTCGAATTGAAGCGGATTTTAGTAAGGTGCTGGAGCAAATTGGCAACCAAACTACAGAACCAAAGCGGCTCCTTCTTTGTCACATCTCAGGGAAGATGAGAATGCACTATATTCGGATTCTTCCTGGAGACAGGGTAAAAATTGAAGTTAGCCCTTATGATCTGAACAAAGGGCGGGTTGTTTACAGGTATTAGTTGCAAATTATGAAAGTCCAAGCCTCGGTTAAGAAAAGATGTAATAAGTGTAAAATTATAAGGCGCGAAGGTGTTGTTAGGGTTCTGTGTGAAAATCCGCGCCACAAACAGCGACAAGGATAGATGGGAAATTTACAATTTACAATTTACAATTTTCAAATTAGCTCGGGGCCAGTGAAGGATGGTGCAACACCATCCGGAGCTTTAGCGTAGGATGGCAAGAATAGCAGGAGTAGAATTACCTCAAAATAAAAAAGTATTGTTTGCCCTTCCTTATATATACGGATTGGGTCTAACTTTGTCTGAGAAAATTACTGAAGCAACTAAAATTGACCCAGACAAACGAGTGAAAGATCTTACTGAGGATGAGGTAATCAAACTTCAGAAAGAAGTAGAAAAATATGAGGTTGAGGGTGATCTCAGAAGATTAGTCATTGGTAATATCCGAAGATTGGAAGACCTCAAAACTTATCGGGGCCGGCGTCATCAGAAAGGTTTACCAGTCAATGGGCAACGCACCAGAAGTAATGCTCGTACCAAAAGAGGCAAGAGGGTAACAATTGGAGCTATGAAGAAAGACGCAATCTTGAAAATGGAGGCTAGCGCCAAGACTAAAGCTCCAGCCACAAAGTAGGTTCTAGGGAATTGTATTTATGACTGAATCAAAAAAAGAAACAACTAAGAAAGTAAAAGAGGTGTCAGCAGGTAAAGTTTTTGTCACAGCGACATTTAATAACACCTTAATTACAATCACTGATAGTAATGGTGATACCTTAACCTGTGGAAGTGCGGGCAGCAGCGGTTTTAAAGGTGCTCGTAAGTCGACTCCGTATGCAGCAACGACTGCAGTGACTGATGTAGCCAGAAAGGCTCAAAATATGGGGCTAAAAGAGGTTGAGGTGTATATCAAAGGTCCTGGTGCAGGTCGTGATGCTGCTATAAGGGCTCTACGGGGCTTAGGGCTGCGAATTAGCGCTATTGCTGACGTTACGCCGATACCTCACAACGGCACCCGCCCAAGAAAGATGAGGAGGGTGTAGTATGAACCATGATTACATCAGAACCATATTTTTACTTGACTATTTGAAAGAGGTTGAGGCGTAAAAATGGCGAGGTATACTGGACCAAAATTTAGATTGGATCGAAGGGAAGGGGTTAATCTTTTCCTTAAGGGTGAACGAAGCTTAGGTCCTAAACATCCTTTAGAAAGAAAAGGAGCTGTTCCTCCTGGTCAGCATGGTCAGAAGAATACTCATAAGAAAGTAAGTGACTATGGGCAACAGCTCAGGGAAAAACAAAAAGTAAAAAGAATGTACGGAATCTTGGAAAAGCAGTTTAAGAACTACTTTACCCTGGCCGCCAAGAAAAAAGGTTCGACAGGAGAAACGCTACTTCAACTTTTAGAAAGCCGACTAGATAATGTTGTTTATAGACTTGGTTTAGCGGCTTCCCGCAACCAGGCAAGACAATTTGTGACCCATGGACATGTTTTGGTTGAGGGTGAGAAGTTGGATATCCCATCGTATAGGGTTAAGGTCGGGGAAGTAGTATCTATTAAGGGTAAGATGACCCACCTGCTGCCCCCGCTAGATAAGAATGCTAAGATTTCTGAGTGGTTGGAAAAGAAGGCTCTAGCTGGTAAACTATCCAGGATGCCACAGAGAGAAGAACTTGACCCAACAATAAACGAACAATTAATAGTTGAATACTATTCTAGATAATTAATTAGCTTACTCCGTCAGCTGGTGGGGTACAAACTAATAGTAGGAGGCAAAATGCTCGATCAGATTAATATTTCGGTCCTGAAGCAGGATCATAATTACGGTGAGATAGTTGTTGAACCATTGCCACAAGGTTATGGGTTGACTCTTGGTAATGCCTTAAGACGTGTACTACTTACGTCTTTACCTGGCATGGCTGTCACGTCGGTAAAAATCACTGGGGTGGCTCACGAATACTCTTCGATTGAGGGTGTAAAAGAGGACGTCGTCCAGATTCTTCTCAATCTAAAAAGAGTTAGACTTTCTCCTGAGACAGATAAAGAGATAAAAACAGGTGATATAAAGATTTCTTTGTCTGAAAAAGGTTCCAAAGAGGTTAAGGCCGGGGACTTTAAGGTAATCGGGCCTGCCAAAATCGCGAACCCAGAGCTGGTAGTCGCTACTCTCACTAGTGCTAAATCCAAGTTGGATCTGGAGGCAAGTGTCGAGTATGGTTCAGGGTATGTACCAGTGGAAGACCGCAAGGCGGCAGGTAACGGCACGATTCCACTCGACGCTGTTTATAGTCCTGTGATGCGGGTTAACTACAAAGTCGAAGCAACCCGTGTTGGGCAGATTACCAACTTTGACAAACTGACTATTCAAGTTTATACCGATGGGACTATTACGCCTGAGGAGACCATTAAGTCTGCTTCCAGGATTTTGGGAGACTACTTCGGAGTTCTCCAAGGTCCCTACGGGGTAGGGGCTTCCAAGAAAGCGCCCAAAAACCAGTCTTCTAGCACTAAATTAGCTAACGACGCACCGATTGAGGAGTTGGATTTACCAACTCGGGTGACGAATTCGTTAAAAACGGCTGGGATTGAAACTCTAGGTAACCTTATAGAGACACCTCGAGAAAAAATTATGGCTCTTAAAAACCTTGGAGCTAAGTCCTTTATTACAATAGAGGAAAAGCTTAAAGAAAAAGGTATAGCAATTAGCGAATAAGACCTCAAAAGGAATTTGAACTATGCGTAAATCAGTTTATGGTTACAGATTAAGTCGAAATAGCAATCAAAGAAAAGCCTTGTTTAAAGGTCTTATGAACGCGCTTATAATGCGTGAAGGAATCGAGACTACAATAACTAAGGCTAAAGCTATCAAAGGACCTTTTGAGAAGTTGGTAACCAAGGCGAAAGACAACACCATCACTGCAAGACGGACTCTTATCGCTAAGCTCGGTATGGAAAATACAGCTGCCAAAATGGTAGAATTGATCGGCCCAAGATTTAAGGACCGCAGTGGTGGCTACACCAGAATTATTAAGATCGGTCCACGACACGGCGATAACGCGTTGATGGTGAGACTTGAATTTGTAGAAGAAATAAAACCTGTCGAAACCAAAGCAGTTAAGAAAGTGGAATCTTCTCAGTCGCCTAAGATAAAAGTAACCAGAAAGACTGTGGTCAAGAAAGAAAAACCAGAACCTAAGAAGGAAGATAAAAGTGCTTAAAAAAACGACCCTTGTTATGAAAAAAACGCAAATTATCCCAAAATGGTATCTTATTGACGTGAAAGATAAGGTCTTAGGACGCGCTGCGACTAAAATAGCTAGGTTGCTTTTGGGTAAAGATAAGCCGACTCTATCGGATAATTTACCAGTTGGCGATTTTGTTATTGTGACCAATAGCAAGGCAGTTGGGGTAAGTGGTCGGAAAGAAGAAGATAAAAATTACTACAACTACAGCGGTTATCCCAGCGGTCTTAGAGTAAGAACACTTCGAGTGGTTAGAAAAACCAAACCTGAGGAAGTCATTAGACACGCTGTTTGGGGGATGATGCCTAAGACCAAGTTGGGTAAGGAATTGATGGCTAGGTTACATATCTACCCGGGAATCGAGCACTCTCATGAAGCTCAAAAGCCTGAGAAGGTGGCGGTATAGCTATGGCACAAGAAGTTAAAGAAAAAAAGACTACCGTCCTTAAGCGACCAAAGATAAGCAAACCACAATGGTATGAAGGTACTGGAAGGCGAAAGACTGCTATTGCTCGAGTGAGGGTCTTTTTAGGTAAAGAACCTATGACTATAAATGGCGTTGCTGTTGATAGTTACTTCCCCGGAGCAAGTGCCAAAAGAGAATATGAGCGACCTTTAAGTCTGGTTAATAGACTTGATTCTCTTACCGCTACGGTTAAAGTGCTCGGGGGTGGTTCCCATTCACAACTTGGTGCTCTAGTGCACGGCCTTGCCAACGCTTTAATAAAATTTGACCCCACTTTCCGTTCCCAGCTAAGCGTGGCGGGATTACTAACTCGGGATTCTCGAATGAAAGAGAGTCGTAAGTTTGGTTTGGCCGGTAAGGCAAGAGCCAAAAAACAATCTCCAAAACGCTAGTTTTTGTACAATTCGCTGTGGGTTCCAAGCATTTCAAAAATAATAACCGTTTTTGTCTCGGAGTAAATTGCACGCCAGTCACCAGTGATATTGATACTTCTAAGATTGCTAAGACTGCCAGATAATTTATGGTTATTCAGTTGGGGTTGAAAAGGGTCTTGGTTGAAAACATCTCGTCTATCTAAAAAGGCTATTTTTATCTCAATTGGAGCTCTCTTGAGCTGCTTTTGAAATCTTCTTGAGTATTCAACTCTTTTTGTGTTTTCGATCATGGTCTATAAGGTCATTGAGATATTTTTGCTCTTCTTGCCAAGTCTCAAAAGAGATCACTTGACCCGCTTTGATGTCTTCAGCGGATTCTTTGAGGGATTGAATAAGATATTCAGAGGGCTCCTCTTTACGAGTACTAAATGTGACAGTTTTGGTTCGGGTTAGCTCTTTTAGATAAGCATTAATAAGACTACTAAGACTAAAGCCAAGGTCACTTGCCACTTTCTGGGCACGCTTTTTTAATTTTTGGTCAATCTTAACGTTCACAACAGCTGAATTCATATATACTTAGTATATACTATATATAGACTAAGTCAATAGAAATAAGAAAGGTGTTGCATTCAACTACAACACCTTTGAGGCGATATCAGTTCTACTTTGCTTACCGGTAAAGGAGATTTCGGCAACACCCTTGTAGGCAAGCTTTCTGGCTTGGTTGCCCTTACCTATTCCCACTACGTTTAAGACGCGTCCCCCATTTGTGACTAAGACCGCAGCTTCCTCTTTTGTTCCGGCATGGAACACCACACATCCCAAACTCTCTGCCCTCTCGATACCGGTGATTGGAAAACCAACCTCATAGTTTTCTGGGTACCCCTGAGAAGTAAGCACAACGCAGACTGCTTGATCAGGCGACCAAGAGAGTTCTCCTACCGATGTGCCGTCAAGAAGATCTACCAAGATCTGAGCAAAGTCTGATTCCAAGCGGGTGAGTATTACCTGGGCCTCGGGGTCTCCCATACGGGCGTTGAACTCCAGAACCTGAAACCCATCCTCTGTGAAAATAAGGCCTGCATATAGAAAACCAATGAAAGGCGTTCCTAGACTTCGCATCTTAAGAAGAACTGGATCGACAATGGATGTCATTACTTGTCTAGATCTAGCAGCAGTGACAAAGTTTACTGGCGAGTAACAACCCATCCCGCCGGTATTGAAGCCTTGATCACCGTCTCCCACCCGTTTGTAGTCTCGGGCCGGGCCAAAAGCAACTGTTTCATTGATGCCTACAAGGACGAAGAAGGAAACTTCTTCACCGACCAAAAATTCCTCGATTACCACATGGTCCCCAGCTTGGCCAAAAGCTTTTTGTGTCATGATCTGATGTATTGCTTCCTGAGCCTCTCCTATTGTTTTAGTGATAAAGACACCCTTGCCTAACGCAGCACCATCAGCTTTTATGACTAAAGGCTGGTCTGGGTAGCTGTCAAAATGAGCCTCCACATAACCCAAAGCTTCTGACACGTTGCTAAAAACATCAAACCCAGCAGTTGGAATCCCAAGTTCTGATAGCAGTTCTTTGGAAAAGACTTTACTCCCCTCTAGCTTTGCACCAGCCGTGTCAGGACCAAAGAAACGAAAATCGGTTGCTCTCAATAGATCGCCGAGTCCACCATATAGTAGGTCTTCAGGCCCAGAGATAACCAGGTCAGGTTGCAGTTCGTGAGCTAATCTAAGATAATCCTCCGGTTGATAACTAGCCATTTCTATACAAGTAGCATATCTTGCTATTCCGGGGTTTCCTGGGGATACGAATACTTGGTTGTTGGGGTTCTTCGCGACGGCCCAGGCCAGAGCGCTTTCTCTACCACCTTTACCAGGGATTAGTACTCTCACCTATCACTCTCCTTGTGTTTCGGCGTTTGTATTATAGCATTAACGCGACTTTGCTGATTAAAAATTGCTCAAAGAACTTTCCTCCCACCAAGGTGAGGGCTGTTTACGTTTCTCCGCGAAAGCGAGTTTTTATGCCTTAATTTTAGTTGCATTTGTTAAGGCAAATCTTAAGGAGAAGATCATAGGGTTTTACTACAAGCTTGATCTTGTGGTATAATGCCCGCGATTAAGAGGTGTGTGAAAAATTTCACATCCCTCATAATCATCCCGCCAGAATCTGGCGTTTCCGAGCTCTCAAGGTTCGGAGGCACCTGACAACTGAATACCAAAAGTCGAAAGAGGGAGAGATGACAACTACCCCTAACTCTCAAGCCTATAATGGAAGAACTTATGAGCAAGCGCTACAAGAGAGAAATGATTGGTTGACTAAACTTGCTGAGGCCGTTAAAGCAAAAGTAATAGAACTTGGGTTTAAGAAGCTAGATAGAAGAGGAAGAGCGCCGTCCGATTTTGGTGCGGCTCTTAAGCCAAAACACGCCAGTACCTGGCTTTCCATTATCGGAGCACGTAGCGTTTTGGAGAATCAGTTAGAAATTTACGCCCGGCTTTATTTTCTCGGAATTCTAGATGCAAACCCCACCAAAATTCCTCCCCGTCCCAGCAGAAATCCGAAAGGCGGTTTTAGTCTTAGGCCAGTTGCGTGGGACGAAGAGCGATTGAATAGGTACCTTGCTGAACATAAAGAGGAACTCGAAGAATTGAGGTCAGTAGTTGGGCAACCAACCCAGAGGGCCGCCGGTCGTACTGGTGGGACTAGACGTTCTCGCCAAAGACGGGTACATATCACTGCCACAGAACTTGTGAGTGATCAAGTGCATAGAGTATTAGCGGAGCCACCAACAGCTGCGGCGCCAACTATAACTCAACCAAGGGTTGGTTTGCTCGAGGAACTGGGGGCTTTAGTAACTAATTTGTCAGCCGAGTGGGGTCGGAATTTCGGACGAGAACTGGGTGCCGCTTTTTCCGCGGAAGCTCTCAAGACTTTACAACATCTGCATGTACCAGTTGCGGCGATAGAACCAAATAGTTCACATCAAGAAGTAGCATCAAGTGGCTCGGTACAAAGTATGTTAGATGGTTTAAACCGAGTATTGGAGACTTTGATGGGTGGTACTCCCGAAATGAGAGACCAGTTCATTAAACAGTATGCTGAAGGGGTCAGACAAGCCTATTCTAAACTGGCCATTCTGACTCTGGACCCAGACCAAAGGGAAGACTCCCTGAAAGAAACAAGGAGATGGAAGCCCAAGTGATTAAACCACCTAGCTCACTAAGGCTTAGACTAGTCACGCAAACCACGATTCAATACTTAGCCGGCTTCAACGACAACCCGCAAGAGGCCTTAAAAGAAAGTGTGGCCAATGCTTTGGATGCCAATGCCAAAAAAATTTGGGTGGAGGTAAGTCGTATAAATGGAGAAATGCGCTTAGTTGTATGTGATGACGGTGACGGTATTCTTGATCGTATGTTTGAACATGACACCCTAAGACTGGATCAAGCTTACGCTGATCAGGTAAAGGGAGTGGCAGTAGATTTCGAAGAACTTAAAAGGGAACTCTCCCCAGTCTCCCGACACTCTTTTGAGTACATGGTAGGGGCTATTGGTTTATCGGCTAAGACCCCTGGTCAAGGGAAAATTGGGATGCGCGGCTTTGGTGGGACGACTGCGCCTTATAGTTATGCTCACGGGAAGGTGGTCTACAACACCCGACCTTCGTTAGAACTTGCTCGGAGTCGCTACCCAAATCTTAAACGAGAGCCAGAAGTGGCTAATTATCGCCTAGACATGGGTGGTAGAGAGAGCATTGGGATCATTGATCCGGTTCTTAGTTTAGTGGACTCTCCACCGACCGATCCGTATCGGAAGCCTTTGGTTCATGGAACGAGGTTAGAAATTTACGGCGTCGATCCCGACTTCGAGTTCTTTTTAAGGCCTGAGGCCCTTGCGGAGTACTTTAAGAGAAATTTGGGTCAGGCTCTTAGAATTAGAAACGCCGATTTGGTAATTGTTGATAAGCTTTCTGATAAGGGTTTGGCTACCGGTGGGATCGAGCATCGGGTAGAACCACCGGTGTACAAGGGGTACCAAATCTTTACTGGGACTCTGTTTGTAGAGGGAGGCGCTCCTTTTAATGCTGATCTGTTTCTTGATCCTTCAGAGAGAACTCCAGAAATAGAGCTTTATCGAAGAGGGGATCGCGCTGGTTCGCTCTTTCCTCGTAACGCCGCCCAGGATATCGCTTTCAAGGAGGATCCACTCCTAAGGAAACTCTTGGATAGCGTCTTTAAGAGGCTAAAGGGTGTTCTCCACTTTCCCCAAACAGGTGACTTTGAGGATGATTCTGATTGTTGGGATACTTCCAAGAAACGTCTCCTTTTCAATTCACCAAAAAGTCGTAGATTTGTGGCGGCTCTGCTTAAGCGTGAAACGGAATTCGCTGAGATAGTTAGGAGGACTTTAGAGCAAATTGATGAGCGAAGAGAAGGAGAGCAAGCCAGGATACTTGGTGATGCCCTGACTGCTGCGATTCGGGAAACGGACTATTTCCGAAACAAACTTGGGGTAAAGGAGGAAGAACCTAAGCGAAAGATAAAGCCAGGAAAGGGACCTACCAGGGGACCTAGCAAAGGAACTTATAAGTTGGAGTACGTGATTGTTTCGGTCAGGAACCAGAATGGTGAGGGGGTGTCAGGTATCCCCGTTCAGATTTGGCAGAGTGGTCAGATGCTTGGCGAGCCTAGGATAACTAAGAATAGCGGCTCAGTCTCCTTTGGCAAAAAACCAAAGGGAGCATACCGGGCAACTATTGCTTTACCACTCGAAATCACAGCACCTCTAACCTCAGCCAGCTTTGAGTTGCCAGAGGATAACGAAGGAGTCAGAGTGTCTTTTAGAGTAACGACACCGGTTCAAGTCGGTACCGGAGTGGTGAAGATTCCGGATATCATCCCGATTATTCGACCTTTTAGTAACGCTGAGGATGATCCCGAATCGCCTTGGCACAGCCGGATGAATCTTGGGATGGTGGAAATAAACAATTCCCACCCTGTTTATCGGGAAGCGGAGGCCAAGGGAGATTGGACGAGATTAGCTTATCAGGTCCACTGTTTGTCCTCAGCGGTCGCAAACCACGCCGGGGCCGGAGATAGAGCTTTGACGGTGCAAATGTCGACGATACTTTTTGCCAGGCTTATGTTTAATGCTCAAGAAACTGAGCGGGCAGCTCGGGCCAAAAGTGCCGCTAACCGTCGCAAATAGCTTAATTACTCTTTTCTTTTTGGGGGTCCGGGATTGCGTGAGAAGGGAGGAAAGATGGACCAGCAGCAAAACCAAACCCGACAACGTCTGCACACGAGCAGACTGCGTCTAGCAAGACTAATCAGACGGATTACTTTAAGAAGAGCCAAAGAGCTCATAGCTTTAAATTTTGCCAGAAGATACGAGAAGATTTTGGCCCAAGCCATGAAAGACTTGGACACGGCTGGCACTTTGAATATACCTGATGTTGAGCGCTTGATGAGGGAAGTAGTAGAGACTTTGACAGGAGTTTTTAGCGCCGAAGGAGAAGGTATGGAGATACTTATTCCTTCGGACGCAAGTGCGCTCGGAGATAATCTGGGTGTGGTACCTACCCCGAGGCAGAAGAAACCCCCACGGAAAGGGAAAAAACTAGTACTTAAAACTACTGACCACGGAGCCAATATAGTAGCGTTTAACTTTGGAGAAAAACCTCCGGCCGAGACTTTTGAAAGTGCTCTGCGTCGGACCTTTGGAGAAGGCTGGGAATCAAAAACAATTGCTGTAATGGGTCATGGCCCAGGTAGAATTGAACAAAGAACTTTTGCTCAGGATGTAGCTCTTGGGTCTGGGAGTGTCTTAAGAAGGTACGTTAGTACCACTATAAGCAATCTTTTGATTATGAAAAAAGGATTACCTCCAGGGGCAATCGTTGGTTCTCAGCTCCAGCGTTTATTTGCCCAGCTTAACGAAACTCTACGTTGGGATGATATCCCCCCAACCATAAATAAATGGGGCATTAAGCTTGAAGATCAAGGAGAAGAGGCCGCACAGAGCTAGTGAATTTTCACTAGCTCTTCTTTTTTGGCAAAATTGACTTTTCGGCTGTCAAAATCTAATATGGAGGGACTGTAGGAGGTACTTATGCCAATTTTGAAAAGAACCATGTTCCGTGAGTATGACCTTAGAGGTCGTGAGTCTGAAGATGAGTTAAACGACTCGTCAGTTTACTATGTAGGTCGTGGTTTCGGAGCCTTCCTCTCCAAACGAGGTATTAAGGAAGCGGTTGTTGGTCACGATGCCCGTGCTACCTCCGAAAGTTTTCAAGCAAACATCATCAAAGCTCTCAATGAATCCGGGATTGATGTTGTTGATATCGGCACAGTAACAACCCCAATGAGTTACTGGTCACAGTACCATTTTAAAGTCAAAGGTTTGGTAATGGTTACTGCCAGCCACAACCCTGTAGGTTGGAATGGAGTAAAACTTGGTTGTGACCTTTCCTATACGCTTCTCACCGACGAGATGAACGAAGTTTACGACACTATTTGTAAAGAGGAATTTGTTAATGGTTCTGGCAGTGTGCGGAAAGAAGACATTCTTGAGGAATATGTAAAAGATCTAACCTCTCGCGCCAAAATTACCAAAAAATTTAAAGTTCTTGTTAATACCGGTAATGGCACAGCAGGCCTACTTGCTCCAAAGCTTTTATCAGCAGCTGGGTGTGACGTAGTAGAGCATTTCACCAATATTGATCCGACATACCCCAACTACACGGCTAATCCAGATGGTACAGCTATGATGGAAGATACCGGCAAGCAAACCTTGGCTAACAAGTGTGATTTGGGTTTTGCTTTCGATGGTGATGGGGATAGGTTGGGATTAGTGGACGAAAAAGGTCAAACCGTCTGGCCGGACCGCTACATTATTTTGCTCTCTCGACTGGTTCTTTCCAAAAACCCTGGGGCAAAAATAGTTTTTGATGTCAAAGTTTCGGAAGCTCTACCTGAGGACATCAAAGCCCACGGTGGTATCCCGATTATGTGGAAAACAGGGCATTCTCACATCAAGGCCAAATTGGCTGCGGAAAAAGCGGCTTTAGCTGGCGAAGCGAGTGGTCATATATTCTTTGTTGATGATTTTTACGGGTTTGATGACGCCACCTTCGCAGCTTTGAAAATATTAGAGTACCTCTCGTTAGAGAATAAACCTGTGTCAGAAGTAATCGCTGGAACCCCTTCTTACGTTTCTACACCCACTATCCAAGTCAAGACGACAGACGAAGATAAGTATAAGGTGGTGGAAGAAGTGACTAAAGAATTCAAAGACGAGGGTTACAATGTGGTAGATATTAATGGGGCTAGGGTTTATACCGAGGGTGGTTGGGGACTTGTGAGAGCTTCCTCTAACACCCCGACCTTAGTTTTGAGATTTGAGGCTAAAACCCAACAGAATTTGGAGAAGATCCAAGCACTTTTCAGACAGAAACTTGCGCGTTTTGACGTTGTTAGCAAAGACTGGGACAGCTCCGGCCACTAAAGAGTGGACAAGGTACGCTCAAAATCGTATAGTATACACAGTATGAAGTTAGAAAAGGTACTTATTATCCTGACCCTTTCGGTGGTTATTATTTTACTTTCAGCTGTGAGGATCGGTGAGTATTTTGGAAGCATCTCCAGCGTCCCAACCCCCAAGAACCCAGATTCCTCAGTCCCAGCTTCTCAAGAAGAGATAAAACCTCTGGAGCAAGAGCTCCAGCTGACATTTGACACTAAAACTGCGAGTAAAGATCCTTTTAACGATTCAAACGGCCCTTTTTATCATGATGTTAACCTGGCGACCTCCATTGACGGTGTAAATTTTGCTTTTGATTCATTGGTACTGGAAAAAGCTTCCGTGCCGGATGTGGTCAGATTAGCTGACTCCACCTTGGCCATTTATGCAGTGGATGGGTCTGGGAGATCTAAATCGGGGTTGATGGTTGCTATCTCCAAAGATGAAGGTCAGACTTGGCAACAAGGGTCAGTCCAGTTTGATTCCTTAGTTCCAGGGGCAGCTGACCCAGATGTGGTCGTGCTGCCTGATGGTAAAATAAGACTTTATTTTGTAGTTTTTGAGGATGTAGAGAATAAGACAGTAGTACCAACCAATATGGTAAAAAGTGCTACCTCTTCAGATGGGGTAAACTTCAGTTTGGAATCCGGTGAGAGGCTTAAATATAGCAACCTTACGGATCCAGACGTTGTAAAGATAGGAAACTCATGGTTCATGTACTTCTCGCAAGGGGCCAAACTGTTGGCTGCTATCTCAAGTAATGGCTTAAGTTTTAAGTATCAGAAAGATATTCGCTCACTTGGTAGTGTTTCTAGCACAGTTAAAATAACTGAGGAGACTTACCGCCAATTTTACTGCAACAATGGTATAAAAAGCGCAACTTCCATTGATGGGCTTAGTTGGAAAGACGATGCAGGCTATAGACTTAAGCCAGGAACTAAAGAATTTGTTTGTGACCCCGCCCCTCTCAAAACAGAGGGTGACAATTGGCTTATGTACTACAAAGTAGCCAAAGTTAGTGAGTCTAAACAATGAAAACTATAAATCAAACGTATGTGATAAAAGCCACTCCAAAAGAAATATGGCGTGCTTTGGTAGATCCAGATCATATTGAGGTCTGGAGTGGTGGTAAAGCTAAGATGAGTGACAAGCAGGGTGTGCCATTTGAGTTATGGGATGGAGATATCTACGGTACTAACCTGGAGGTGGTTACCAATAAAAAACTGGTTCAAGAGTGGTACGGTGGCGACTGGGATAAGCCTTCCAAGGTAACCTTTGTGCTCACCGCCCTTGGCCCGGAGCAAACTCAGGTCGCCCTTCTCCACGAAAACGTGCCTGATAAAGAAGCCCATGATATAGAAGACGGTTGGAAGAGATACTACTTGGGGGAGATAAAGAAGTATCTGGAGCAGTAATTACTTCGGCTCTGGGATAACGAGCAGAGCTAATAAATAGGTTATTAAACCTAGAACGAACCCTGTAAAAACGGTAATAATAAGCCAGGCCAGTCTTAATATCGTAGGATCGACGTTTAAATACTCCCCTAGCCCGCCAAAAACCCCAGCCCAGATCCGGTTAGTTTTACTTCGATAAAGCATTTTCGTTTGCACGTGTCTATTTTATCACGGTCTGATACTTTTGGCCAAACCACCCTTCGCTAAAGCTATGGAGTGGCTGGCCTGAAGGCCAAAAAGAAACCCACGCAGTAATAACTGAATGGGTTGTCAGACACGATAGAAGAAGCGATAGTATAGCCCTCTCCCCAAAAGTGTTGCTATGGTGGTTACTGTAAAAGCGACCCCTAACCATTGGTTAAGCCATGCGTTTCCTGTGAAAAACACAAGACCGACCAAAATGTAACAAAGAAGCCCTCCGAGAGCCAAGTTGGCTGCTGTCTTGGGTTGCTGTTCGGAAACTTCCCAAACCAAAGATAGTAAGATTGCGCATACGACAAAGAAAGAGGCTACAAATAGGTACTTGTTCATCGGGGCGTATGTCCCCAACGTCGCTCCGACCATCCACACAAAAACCAAGTGATGGTTTTGCCGACCCCCAGCTCTCGGAGTCTTTGGTGGGTGTTGTATACCAAGATATCCTGAGAGAAGAATGAGCGGCAGAATGATTAACCCCACACTGATTAGATTGCTTCCAAAAGGTGTGGTTGGGATTAACATTTTTGGTACATACGCTGAAGCAAGATTAGCGACAAGCATATATATGATGCTAGTCGCAGCCAGAAATGGAAAATCAAAGATTCCAGCTAGCCCAATCGCTACTAATACAGAAGCTAACAAAAAGTCCCACTCTGTTTGCCAAACGCTAAATACAAACAAAAATGCCAAGATTAAGGCACCAGAGGAAGCTGTCTTCCCCCAAGAGATCTTCTTTCCTGTGATCACTAGACTTCTCCTTTGGCCTATAATTTAGCACAAAGCGCCCATAAAATCAAGCATTTTTCATAAAGAAACCTCTTAGCTTAAGCTAAGAGGTTTTGTAAGTCTCTACCTTGTAGGCAAATTGTTTGAGGAAGATATGAGTTTTTTTACCAACGCCTCGCCAGAGTACTTTAAGATAGAATTTTGGGTTTCTCTGTCCAGGATCCGTGCCAAGAACATTGCTCCCACGATCCAGACCATGATAAGTGTCAAGCCCGGCTTAAGTGTTGCGATCTGAGACTCGGTCCAGAAGGCGATCTCTTTCGAAAACAGCGCCGTGGTGGTAAGGAAACACACCAGACACATAAACCAAAGAGTCATTCCCTGAAGATAGGGGTGTTTTCTAACCATCCGAAAGGCCAGAAAGCCTGTTACCAACATCACAAGTAGGAAAAACCTGAGACCTTCAGGACTCTCAGAGTAAGAAAACCCTCCCAGCAATCCCAATCCTGCAAGAAAAACAGGGTGATAAGTACCGCTTCTCAAAAAGTAAAGCTTATCCTCAGTTGGTCGCCCATCCCATATGTGTAGGGTGGTGATAACAGTCGGTATGGTCAGGAAGGCGATGAAAAGAATACTCATTGGCCACGTTTGGGATATGAAAACAAAGCTGGTTTTTGCTGAGATGCCCCACGATGTAGCTCCAAATATCACAAAACTAGCTAAGCTGTATCCAAAGCCCTTTTTATGGACTAAAACGAAGAAAAGCATCCAAAAAATGACGATTGGGATTAAACTTAGGGTGTCCAGGGAAACGAAGATCCCTGACATAAGCCCAAATGGGACAGAAAGCCAGAGGCTGTATTCCCCGATCTCTTTCCCCCGTCGTAGTTTCATCTACCCTCCTTGGGGCTGTTTTCTGACCCATAGTTTATCATAAGACTTGCCCTAAGTCAAAAGAACTAAGTTTAAGGTGACACCCTCGCGAGGGTGTCACCTTAGTAAAAGATTGGTATATTAAGACATTAGCGCCAGGAGGCCAGTATCATACTCATGACAACTAGGCTAACTAGATAATAACCAACTTGAATGGAATAGAGTTTCCAGCTTTTTCCTGAAAAGACGGTATCAGAAGCAAAGGTAGGAACCACGAACCCCAACCATGCCCAGAAGCCCGTTTGAGCCCCATTCACCAAATCCGCTGCTCCGGCGTAAGTCACAAAGTGAGCCATGATGTAGGCCTGAACTAAGGCCCCTATGAAAGTTACACTATAGCCTAACCCCGCTCCATTTTTGAGCTCGTCTGTGCTTTTACCGATGAGGTTCATCCATGGTTTGCCAAAGACCGGCGCCGAATACCAGACAAACCCTAGTATCATGCTTGAAATAGTGGCTGCCACCACAGCCCAAAAGTTTACATTTACTGTTTCCATAGTTTAGACCCTCCTAATAGAAGTATATTACAAAGTCCTTGTAGTTGGGGTTATAATAATATTGTGATCGAAATAAGACTAAAATTCAACGACCCCAGAAAAGTCCTTTCACAGTTACTTTCCGAGGGGTCGGTAATCGAGGAATATGAGACTGAGGATGTCTTTTTTAGTCCGAAGGACCAGCTTTGGGATTATGAAAAGAAAAACTTTCGTTTGAGGGAAAATACTATTGCGGGTGTCGCGAAAGTATATTTGATCTACCGTGAGGTTGAATGGTCAAGGAATAGTAAAACCTTTAAAGTTGAGTGGAAATATGAGTTGCCTAATGCGCTTGACCAGGGTGTTGAGATAGTTAAGTCTTGGGGCTTTGAGGAGATAGTCCGTTACAAGAAATTAGGAAAACACCTCAAGAGTTTGGGTGGTGAGATTTATTACGAGGAGATTGAGCACATCGGACCTATGGTTGAGATAGAAAGAAACACCCAAGAAGAGATAGACCAAGCGATCGCCAAGTTATTCAAAGGACTGGATTATCAAATAGTTGCCGAAAGTGTACCGTCTCTAGTAAGTAAAAGTTTGACTTTGAAGACGAAGTAGGGTATAGTGAATCAAGCAGATTTGAATCAGTAAATCTGTTTAAGTTTGATCGAGTTTTTACGTAGTCAAGATAAAGATACCCCGCAATAAATTTGTATCGTGTCCAGCTATTTAGAGCACTCCACATTTAGACAGTTTTATTAATTTAAAAGAAAGAAGGTTCAAGTGGCCAAAAAATTATTTGTTGGTAGCCTCCCTTATCAAGCAACTAGTGCTGAGCTCGAAGAAGTTTTCGCTCAGGCTGGTAAAGTAGACAGTGTCAATGTTATTATGGACAAGTTCTCGGGCCAGAGCAAAGGTTTTGCTTTTGTGGAAATGTCTACTGAAGAAGAAGCCCAAAAAGCTGTCTCAACCCTTAATGGCGCTGATTTCCAAGGTCGAAAATTAGTAGTTTCTGAAGCTCGCCCACAAGAAGATCGAAACCGTGGAGGTTTTGGTGATCGCAGTGGTGGTGGATTTAGAAAAAGCGGCGGTTTCCAAAGAGACAAAAGATGGTAGAAACCTATGAGGTTTCACACAGGTGATAGATAATCCTTGTGTGCGGTGTGGTAAACCACGTATTTGTGAAAAAACTTGGACTGAAGTAGTTGTTACTTCGACTGTGACCTACTCTAATTGGGTGTGTCCTGATGACGAGTGTCAAAAAGTTGTGGCCGCGGGGATAAAAATCAAAAAAGAAAAAGCTGAAGCCTTAAGACGAGACATTGAAGAAAAAGCTCTCGCCCGCAAAGCCAATTTCAATAAAAAATAGATAAAACTAAGAATTAGCTAATTTCCTAGGATTATTACTATTTAATTCCCACAAAATCAATACGAGGGTAAAGTGCCCTTATTTCCACCCAAAATTTATCAGCTAGAGTTGAAGAAAACTTGGCGTAGCCTGTGTTTTCCGAGTGACCACACAAAATATTTTCGTAGCGCTTAATAATAGTGACGACTTCTTCTCCGACACGGTTAAACTCGTCTTTATATTTCGTTCGGTCTTGGGCAAAGTTATCGTGCACGACTTTAAACTTTTCAAAAAGATCCTTATTTTCCTTGAGCATTTCCTGAAAACATTTATGATACTTGGTCATAGGTAGAATTATACAGCATTTTAAACCTTAAAAAGACGTAGCTATGTTTTATACGTAGGCAAATTTAGGACAAAAAGAAATAGCTGAACTGACCTAGCCGTATAATCATGAAAGGCATATTTAAATAAATCAAATAGTGTAAAATATGCATTAAGTAAACACATATGAGCATAAAATTTGTTCCCATCCTTAGACAGTGGCCTAGCTTAAAGCTAGTAAGAATATTAGGTGTTGTTTTAGTTCTAGTTGCCTCCATAGTCATTTTTTCCAAACCCACTTCAAAGGTTCAAGAAAAACTTCCTATATCGTCCCCTGTCCAAAAAGAAGTTAATCCGGATGAGCCGCCTCTCAAACTAAAAAATATTGGGGTAAATTTGGATTACTATAATCCAGAAACTAATAAGGCCGGGGATTTTGAATTTACTAAAACCAGACTGGAATTTAATAGGTTATTTATGGGGTTTGGGTTTGTTATTCCGGCGGATGTGGCTAGTTCTAATAAGGAAAAATCCAACCCTCAACCCACTTTTATTGTCCCCCTAGGTACTCCGGTTAGGTCTTTGGTAGATGGGGTAGTTGCTGCAATGCCAACTCTGTGGAGTGGGGACATTTCCATTCAAGTGACCACTGATGGGAAGATGCAAAAGTGGATTTATGAAACTGAGCATGTCAGAAACCCAAAAGTTAAAGTCGGTGACCGTGTTTCTGCTGGACAAGTTATTGCCGAGGTTGATAACTTTGGTAACAGTGCCCCGAGTGGTTTTGGTGCCACAGAAATAGGTATTTTAAAAGGTGGGCAGAAACCAGAGCATGTTTGCCCATTTGCTTATTTGGATGAGAGTATTAAAGAAGAGACTCTCAAAAAACTCACTTTCCTTTTTAAATCCTGGGAAGAGTACACTGGAGACAAAACCCTGTATGATGAGGCCAATCCAATTCCTGGTTGCCTAACCTTAGATCCTATCGAAGGTTAAGGTATCTAAGAAATAAGTTTTAAAAAGAAGTACAATAAGTGTACATATGACTAAGAATCCTATCATCAATGCTCTTGCGGCTGTAGGTTACATCTGTATTGTTGCGTCAGTAATGTTTTACGGGTCGCAGTATAAGGGCCCTGATAATTCTATCTTTGCTCCAATTGCGTTTATCTCTGTCTTCACACTTTCTGCGGCTGTAATGGGTTATCTCTTTCTATCCCAACCTCTCCTAATGTATTTTGAAGGCAAGAAAAAGGAAGCGGTAAATCTTTTTCTTCAGACACTGGCCGCCTTTGCCGTGCTCACCGCCACGATCCTTAGCCTATACTTTTCAGGGATATTGTATTAGGTGACTTGGCTAAGTCCTTCCCAGCGTCAATGATATATCTTCACACACCTGGTGTATGCCAGCTTGACACGTAGGGAATTAGTACGTTTTTCTTCTAAAGAATAGGAGTCTTTTATTTGTAAATATCTCGACGGTGGCCGACTCGTAATATTTCAATAGCATCGTCTGCAATTACAAAAATTACTCTGTAGGTACCCACTCTAAATCTTCTAGCCTCTTTTATTTCAAAACCAGTTAATCCTGTAGAGTGATTAACAGGATCCATGATCAGTTTTGATTCTAGAGCTTCTTTTACTTTGCTTTTAACTAAGTTATCTAATTTGGAAATTTGTTTAGCCGCATTTTTAGAGAATTTGAGGGTATAAACCATTTTTTAAATGTCACCAAAGACCTCTTCGTGAGTATAAAATTCGCCTTTTTTCATCTGTTCACGAGCTTCTTTGATCGAATCCAGAAAAGCCTTACTATTGGCCGCTTCAATGTCTTCAAGAAGATCTAAATTGACTAATCCGGCAACAGGTTCGCCGTTCTTTGTCACAATCAAGAAGTCTTTCTTCTTGTTTACCTCGGAAATTGCTGAGGCGAGGTTATTGCGAAGTTTGGTGGTTTCAACAGCTTTAGGCATAACAGAGTAAATGTACAATGTTGATGTACAAAAGTCAATATTTGGATAGAGTTACTTATTCGCATAGATTCGAATATAATCATCACAGTGTACGATTCGACGAAGCCTTACAAAACAAAAATTTTAAAGCTAATCAAAAAGACCTGGAAATCCCCTTATCTAAAAGTTAAAGAAAGCATTTACCCAATCACCACCCCGACTAAAATCTACGAACAAATTGATCATACCGATGGGGTGGGAAC
>MHDB01000014.1 GCA_001816835.1 Candidatus Woykebacteria bacterium RIFCSPLOWO2_01_FULL_43_14
AAGTACGGTTACGATCGACTCAAAGAAAGCAAAATTGAGCGTCTCGGTGCGGTTACAGCGTTGAGCAACCCAGAATTGGCAATATGTATGGAATACACGGACCTAACTATTGCCTTGCTTAGGGCGGCCGGTATTCCGGCAAGAGAGCTAAACGGATATGCATACACTCAAAACGAAAAGCTTCGACCAGTCTCGATAGGTGGTGATGAAAAAAGCGATATCCTACACGCTTGGGTAGAGTACTACGATAAGGACAAAGGTTACTGGGTTCAGATTGATCCTACCTGGACTTCTACCACAGGGGGCGTGGATTACTTTAACAAGCTTGACAATAATCACCTAGTGTTTGTTATCAAAGGGCTGTCTTCGGAGTCTCCCTACCCGGCGGGTTCGTATAAATACGCTGACACCCAGCAGAAAGACATCGACGTTTTTTTTGCCAAGGAATCCACTTTACCAGAGCCGGATCTAGAAGTAAGCCTCAAAGATAAGACAGTTATTTCCGGTTTTGGAGATAACACGACTATCGAGGTCGTTAACAATACCGGCCGTGGTTATGTGAACATTAAAGTGAAAATAAATTCAGCTGACACAGATCTTATATCCCAAAAAATAGAGGACGTTGACGTGCTCCCACCCTTTGCAAAAGCTAATATCGACGTAAAGATAAGAGAAGCCAAGCTTTTTACCGACAGAGATGAAGAAGTAAGTATTCTTATAGACGGCCAGAGTGGGCTAGATAGCATTATCAAAGAGATAAAGGAAATTCTTAATATACAACCTTTTTACGTGTACGCTAGATTACCAATACTACTGATATCAGTTCCCTTAATACTTCTGGCGTCAATAATGATTTTGATTAAGACATTTATTAAAAATCTAAAGATACCTCGTAGTACCCCTCCCCAGACTCTTGGCTAGTTCTTATATGGTGTGATATTGTAGCTCCATGAATCTTAAGAATTTGCCAAACACGCCAGGTGTATACATCTTTAAAAACGGACAAGATAGGATTATATACATTGGCAAGGCTAAGAACCTAAAAAATAGAGTTAGTTCCTACTTTCAAAAGTCCTCTCTTTATCCAAAAACCGCAGCGATGGTATCCCAAATAGCTGATTTATCCTTTATTGAAGTTCTTTCAGAGATCGAAGCCTTGATCTTGGAGGCGAATCTGATAAAGAAGTACAAGCCTTATTTCAATGTTCATCTCAAGGATGATAAAGATTATCTTTACGTTAAAATAACGAAGGAGGAATTTCCTAAGATCCAACTCGCTCGCAAAAAAGATCTGGAAGACGCGTATAAATATTTTGGGCCATTTCCTGAAAGTACTCAGGTGCGTAAGATAGTCAAAACCCTAAGAAAAGTGTTTCCTTACTCTACTTGTACACCCAATGCCAAAAGAGCTTGTTTCTACTATCACCTTGGACAGTGCCTAGGTGTGTGTATTAATAAGGTTACTCCAATTGAGTACCGACGGATGATCAGAAGATTTATTAGCTTTATGTCCGGCAATAAAGATAGAGTAATAGTTTCATTGACAAGAGAAATGAGACGTCAATCCTACCTGCAAAATTACGAAAAAGCCCTAACTTTAAAAAAGCAAATTGAAATGATTGGTTACATTACTCAGCCTATTGGTAAGGTGGAGTCTTATATCGAAAATCCCAACCTCATAGAGGAGATTAGGGAGGCCCAACTACTAGACTTGGCTAAGGATTTGGGTGTAAAAAATAAAATTGTTCGGATCGAGTGTTATGATATTTCCCATTTTATGGGTAGTTACACAGCTGGTTCAATGGTGGTCCTAAGTAAAGGTGCTCCTGACAAAGCTGAGTATCGCAGATTTCGTATTAAGGAAGTAGCAGGGATCGATGATTACGCTTCGATCAAAGAAGTGCTTAGGAGAAGGTTTAGCAATAACTGGCAGACCCCGGACTTGGTTGTGGTAGACGGCGGTAAGGGTCAACTGAACGCTGCTTTGGAGGTATTTAGTGAGTTGGGGTTAACCCACGCGGTTATCGGTCTTGCCAAAAGAGAAGAGCAGGTTTATTTACCTGGGGAAAAGGAGCCTTTAGCCTTAAAAAGGACTGAGAAGTCGCTACAAATTATTCAACTGATTCGTGATGAAGCACACCGTTTTGCTCTGAAATATCATCGAAAGATGCGCTCAAGTGATTTTTTGACAAAGTAAAGATTGGGTGTTAAATTGATTAGTAGATGAAGAAGCTTTTAAGATTGTTTTTCTATAATTCTTCTTCCTTCATTACTGTTTCCTACTCGATCCCTTCGGTGAGTTTTTCGGAAAATTTAGAGGTGGTGTTCAGAGCGTCACTAATGTACGCCATACTTTCCATGTTTTTGAGACCACTTTTAAACCTGCTAGCCTTGCCCGTAAACTTCCTAACTTTCGGTCTGTTTGGGTGGATAGTCAATGTTGTTTTACTATACGTGATTAGCCGTATCGAGGTTGGGTACAGAATAACTTCTTACGAGTTTCCGGGTATTTTTTACCAGGGATTTGTCGTACCAAAGGTGGATCTAGGCACTTTTTGGACAGCTGTACTAGCTTCGTTACTAATAAGTTTTCTTACCTCTTTCTTGTTATGGTTGGCACATGATTAAGATTTGAAATGCATTTCCAGGTATGCTAAACTGACGCAGATGAAACTATACCTGACATTATTCCAAGTTATACTTTCTGTTGGCTTAATTTTTCTAGTTCTGACCCAGGCAAAAGGAGCAGGACTTTCAAATGTTTTTGGAGGAGAAGGTGGGATTTATCGAACTAAGAGAGGTTTTGAAAAGATGCTCCACTATGCCACAATTGTTTTTTCAATTCTTTTTTTCGCGACTTCCCTTGTGATAGTTCTCTACAGCTAGAAACATGGCTAAAAAACTTCGTTTTTATTATTGGTTCTTGAGAGGACTTTTTGGTAGGCATAAAGTCACTTTTGGCTTTATTTTTCTGACCGTTATTTTGACAACCTTGTTTTGGTCTAGTATTACCAATGTTTTGTTTATTGATCCTGTTAAGAAGCTCGGTAGTCGGTTTGATCGTCAATACTATACTGAGGCCGTAATAGGTACACCCAGGGTGGTTAACCCCCTTTTTGCGAGCACTGACCTTGAAAAAGATATTAATGAGTTAGTATTTCAGGGGCTATTCAATACTACTTCAGGCGGAGATGTCACCCCAGAACTAGTTGAAACCTTTATTTTAAATGGCGATAGGGAGTACGTGTTAAACCTTAGAAAAGACATCCACTGGCACGATGGTCTGCCGTTTACCGCAAGAGACGTAATTTATACCATACATATAGCCCAAAACCCAGACTATAAATCCCGATACTTCGACGTTCTGAAGGATGTCACTGTAGAAAAAGTAACTGATTATCAAATCAAGATGATATTAAAGGATCCTTTTGCTCCATTCTTGTCGACACTCGATTTTGGCATTATCCCGGAACATATTCCATTGACTAAGTACCGTCCGATCGGAACAGGTGGTTTCAGGGTAAAGAGTTTGGATAAAACTCAAATCGTTCTAACCAAAAACTGGTTAGATCTCACTCTAAAGTTTTATCCTGATTACAACTCAGCTCTAAATGCCTTGAAAGTCGGTGAGGTCCAGGGTCTGGGTGGAGTTTTCCCTAAAGATGCGCTAGATTTAGCAAATTGGCCAAATCTTAAAGTTTACTCTCAACCAACCTATCGTAGATTCGTTGCCCTTTATTTTAACCTAAAATCAGAAAATGCAGGGGACAAACTACTGCGACAGGTTTTGAGGAATGCTATTCCCAAAGCTAAAATAGTTAATGAGGTTACTCAGGATAGCGGAGCTGTAGCTTATGGTCCGATCCAATCTACCTCGTGGGCAAGCGCTAACAATAGCGACCCGGAATTTAATCTGGAGACCTCAGTTGGTAATCTAAAAAAACTAGGTTGGGTTAAAAATAATGGATTTTGGGAAAAGGATGGTAAGGTGCTCAATCTTAGCATATCCTACCCCAATGCCCCCTTGCTCAAGGACACAGCGAAAATAGTGATCGAGGCTTGGCGCACTCTTGGTATTAAGGTGGAAGAAAAAATTTATGATTCAATCCACTTCAAAGAGCAAGTTGTAATACCGAAAAATTTTGAAGTAGTCTTATTCTCCCAAGAGATATCGCCCGACCCTGATCAGTACACACTTTGGCACTCAACCCAAGTTCTAAACGGCAACATTTCAGGTTTCAGTTCAGAAAAAGCTGACAAGATGCTTGAGGATGGCCGCAAAATTTTAAAAAGGGAGGAACGAAAGGAGAAATATCTCAACTTCCAAAAATATGTTAGTGACGAAGTTCCGGCAATCTTTTTGTACTTTCCACCCTATAACTACGTGGTGTCAAGTCGAATAAAAGATCTAAGGCTTGAAGATTTTAATGTTCCTTCGAACCGGTTTAACAATGCGCTAGATTGGCACATTGAGAAACGGTTTTTTTGAGGTATTAATTAATAACGTTTTGGCGTATTCCAGCAAACTTTCAGTGTCGCCTTTACGGTCGTCTGATCCTAGCACCACAACCAAGATTTCGTTATTTTCCACGTTCACTAGCGTGACCAGACACTTGTTTGCTTCTGGGGTATAGCCGGGTTTGATGCCCAAATATCCTGGATAATCAATTAGTGGCGAAGTGTTTCCTAGATAAAAGTTTTTATGGTTTTCACGATCGTTGACGGTATAGGGTATCAGTATTTCTCGCTCGGAAACAATTTCTCGAAAAGCAGACTTACTCAGAGCGTACTTAGATAATATGGCCATATCCTTTGGAGTCGTGAAGTGAATCCCATCCCCTTCCAGACCAGAAGGGTTCACGAAAAAAGTATCGTTCATACCTAGCTCTTTTGCCTTTTGGTTCATAAGCTCGACAAACTCGGACCTATTTCCCGAAACACCTTCGGCAATAGATTCAGCAGCATCATTACCAGAGACAAGCATTAGTCCTTGTACCAGCTGCTTTATGGTCAGTTTTTCACCAGGATAGAGGCCCATACTATCAGGTTCGATACTGGCTGCCGTCTGGGTTACTGTGACTATATCGTCCAATTTTTTATTTTCCAAAGCTAACACCGCAGTCATTATTTTGATCGTACTGGCTGCAGGGGAGCGCTTTGACGAATTTTTCTCAAAGAAAATTTTATTGCTGGTTAGATTAATGCCGATTGCTGAAGTAGCGCCTAAAACTGGGGGTGAAGGTAATTGCGTACCCTCCAGCTGATCAAATTTCCAATATGGAGGGTAAGTTTTGTTGGGTATGCTCTCTGAGGTACCTAATACTTGCTCTGGAGATGACAAAATTTGATTGTCGAAGAAAGGAATTTTCTGAGTGTAAATACCGATTGCGGCTAAGGCGATGACACTGAAAACTATCGTTATAATTTTAGTGACTTTGACCACCAATATATCTTAGCAAGCTTTTTATTTAGGGGCAAGGATAAAATTTAGGAAATCTTTTTGGACACGTACCCGGGAGTTAAATTCTATCTTACCAGGGGTCTCTAAAGTTATTGCTCTAATGACTCTTTTACTCGTAAGCAGGTAGTCGGCAATGGTACCATCAATCTGCTCTCCTGACTTCCCGGGTGTTTGATACCCTTTATAGACTATTCCATTCCTAGAGACTGCTCCGTAGATAAACGGCTCTTGGTTAATGCCGATACCTCTCTTTGAGATTAAACTGAGAAAGTTTAGGTCTTCAGCTAGTATTAGATCATCATTCAACCCATCTCCTGACTCGTATAGATAGACGTGATCAGAGTCGCTGTCCTCATGGAGATCTATAAAGAGTTGAAACTGCAAGTGGTGCAAAAAATTACGAGTGATTTTTACTTCAGGACTCGTCTGAGGCATGTCGAAAAGTCTATTTATATCCATCCCGCTACTTCCAAATCTTTCTGACTTTTCAAACCCAATAGGGTTAATGACGGGAATAATGTGGAAGGTAAAGCGGTCTAAGTATTTTTGAATATCGGATTTGATGAATTCCAGTAGCCCATAAGGGCCTGCTCTTTCCTCGCCGTGAATCCCCGAAGTTATAAGGACTTTGGTGGGTCCGTTGCCCATAATTGTCCCGTAAAGTTGAACAGGTGCCTTCTGATAGTCAAAGCAACCTATCTCCAACAGCTCAGCGCCTAGCACTGCCAGTGCTTCTTTGTAGGAAGAAATTAAACTTGTATAGTTTTTATCGTCCGTAAGCATAGTAAGAATTCTAACAATACTTACAGGAGCCGACAAGTGTCACTTGACTGTATCTGTATAATTCAACTGGGAGATTAGAGACATGCCAACGACACGTGGTAGGATACGTCCTTATGCGTCTAAGGGAGAGCTGGAGGCTTATTTAGCCTACCATAGGGAAATGCTCTTGCGTTTGATAAAAGGTTTGGTGGCCGTACTTATTAAGGAAGACAAGGAGGGTTTTTACTTCGAACTTCAGGTTAGTGAGCGACTAGGTGACCAGAGGGGGATGAGCTTAGAGGACGCCATACCAGCATTTGCTTGGGAAAACCCAAGGAGCGTGAGGGCTAGAGTAGTGGTAACCAACATAGAGACTCCTAAACTTTAGGAGTCTTCTTTTTTCTCAATACTTCTCGACACCCCCGAGGTGTAAATAGCAACAGTGAGTTGTGGTCTTAGTTTAAATATTGACACAAACACCCCCGAGGTGTTTACTACAGGAGCATGCCGTACAGAAAAGAAGCGCTAGAAAACGATTATTTTTACCATATTTTTAATAGGGGGGTTGAAAAAAGAGATATTTACCTTGAGAATAAGGATTATATTCGTTTTATAAACCTCATTAAATACTACAGAATTTTGGGACCTAAAATTAGATTTTCTTTGTTTAATCCACAGACCCACTTAATAGGAGACTCAACTATTGTTGAGGTAGTTGCCTATTGCTTAATGCCTAATCATTTCCATTTTATTTTAAAACAATCTCGGGAAAAGGGAATCAGTAGGTTCATCTCAGATGTATGTAATAGTTATACCCGTTATTTTAATTTGAGATACGATAGAGTCGGTCCACTATTTCAAGGAAATTTTAAGGCTATTTTAATTGATTCAGAGGAGTACTTGCTTCATTTATCAAGGTACATACATTTAAACCCACATAATGCCTATATGGTTAGTGACCCAAAGCTATATCAATGGTCCTCCTTATCAGAATATATAGGAGTTAGCAACGAATCATTTTGCAGAAAAGAAGAGGTTTTATCCAGCTTTAGTCCTACAAATACATACCTTAGTTTTATTAATGACTATAGAAACTACGCGATGAGTTTGAAATCCATAAACCATCTTTTACTTGAAGATTGATCTCAGACACCCCCGAGGTGTTAGATTACGAGGTGTTAGATTATATCTAATAACTCTAGTGAGAGTACTATCTGCCAATTTTCATACAAACCTTAGAGGGGGCATCTCACACTTTGCCAGGAATAAGGTATCATCAGCTCAGTACTTAGTCGAGTTCCTTAAAACTCATGGGGTTGATGGTTGTCTGACCGAAGGCGGTGAGATTCTTTTATCAGGTAGAAGTCTCGGGGACAATCAGTTCTTGTTGGTTTGGGAGCCGGTTACAGAAGATCAAGAGCAGTTTGCTAGCTACGATCGAGAAAGTCGAGTTCTTAAGATGGTAGCTTTCTCATGCGACAACCTACTTTATTGGATGCTGTTTCTTCATGAGTTGGGACATGCTTATGAACATCTCGTAAAAGGATCTCAGCGAAACTCCTTATACGATATGGTAGAAGAGGAAGTCAGACTTCATAAAATGGTATTTACCATGTTGGATTTGTCCATGGAAGGCTATGTCAAGGAACTTTTACGCAAGTTATTCGTAAGGGCCTCAGAGAGCGATGAAATACTTAATATG
This sequence comes from Candidatus Woykebacteria bacterium RIFCSPLOWO2_01_FULL_43_14, assembly GCA_001816835.1. Taxonomy (GTDB): domain Bacteria; phylum Patescibacteriota; class Microgenomatia; order Woykebacterales; family 2-01-FULL-43-14; genus 2-01-FULL-43-14. The sequence continues at coordinate 7,926 of MHDB01000014.1, forward strand.
CTGAGGGAAAGTGAGGGCATGGAGTGTCTTTATACCATTATCGAGGCCATAAAGGTCCAAATTGTAAGTTGTCTTCCAGAGTCATCCGGAGAAACTGAGCAGCAGTTCAGGGATTGCTTTTTCCGACTGTGTATTGGTTTCGAAATGATTAAGTACTTCTTCTCGGAACCGAGTTGCTCCAAAGAAGAGATAAGAGAAGCTTTGGCTACCTTTTACCTAGACTTTAGAGGTTATGAAGAGATCCAGGGAGAGCTTCCTATACAACCTGATTAGGCTTAGCCCAATCAGGTTTCTTATTGAGCATAAAACCTGATGTATGATAAAATACCTTAGCTCGTGGGCCTGTAGCTCAGTTGGTAGAGCAGTTGCCTCTTAAGCAACTTGTCGAAGGTTCGAGTCCTTCCAGGCTCACCACCTCACAACTTTGTGGTTTCGGTGTAAACTTAAATGTAGTTCGCATCGAGCGTTAGCGAAATGCCCCGGTAGCTCAATTGGATAGAGCAGGTCGGTTCTAACGATCTGGTTGGGGGTTCAAGTCCCTCCCGGGGTACCAGTCCTATTGCTCGGGCTAGTGAAGGATTTGTTTTTTTGCTAGAATCAAGGTCATGGAACCTTTTTATTTTCCTCTGAAGGATCGGCGAGAGGTAGCTCAGGACACAATAGAATTTATCTTCGATACCTCAGGTTCAACTTTTAATTTCACTGCTGGGCAATATGTCAACATTGGCTTGATTGACCCACCAATTACCGATCAGAGGGGTAACAGTCGATCCATGTCTATCTGCAGCTCACCTAATAGTGTGGGTTACTTTGCTACCGCGATGCGAATTCGACCCAGTGCTTACAAAACCAACCTTAAAACTATGCCTTTGGGTACAAAGGTAAAGGTCTTAGGTCCTTTTGGCCATTTTACACTAAAAGAGGATCTTACTAGACCAATTGTTTTCTTGGCAGGTGGGATCGGCATTACCCCTATGCGGTCTATTATTGAGTACGTCACTCAAGAGCAACTTTCTCAGAGGATTTTCCTGTTTTACTCAAATCGCAATCCTGAATCAAGCGCGTTTATTAAGGACTTTGAAAACTGGGAAAAGGAAAATCCAAACTTTACTTTGATAGCCACTATTACGGATTCGACTGATAAAAACTGGATTCACAAGTATGGTCGGATTGACCAAAACCTACTTTCCAGATACCTAAAAAATCTTAACGAGCCT
>MHDB01000015.1 GCA_001816835.1 Candidatus Woykebacteria bacterium RIFCSPLOWO2_01_FULL_43_14
AGAAGAGTCTTTTGCAGGAGAAAAGAGGATCTTGGTACCATCTCCCAAAGTAGAAACCTACGATCAAAAACCCGAGATGTCCGCTCGTGAGATAACGGAAACATTACTCACTAACCTAAAAGAAAAAGATTATGATTTTGTGGTGGTTAATTTTGCCAATCCTGATATGGTCGGTCACAGTGCCAAAATACCGGAAACCGTAAAAGCTCTTGAGGTAGTTGATGAGTGCCTTGGCAAGATAGAAAAAGAGGTCAATGCTCTTAGTGGGGCTTTGGTGATTACCGCTGATCATGGCAAAGCCGAGCAACTTCTGGATCCTGATACTGGTAAACCTGATACAGCTCACTCAACTAACCCTGTACCAGTGATAATTGTCCAAAAAAGCCTAGCAGGCTACAGCAATAACAAATTGAATAAAGGATTACTTTCTGATGTCGCTCCAACCGTTCTGAAGCTAATGGGTTTGGGTCAGCCTAAAGAAATGATGGGGAAAAGTTTGATCTAGTAATCAAAAGGGTCTTTCGGGCTGAGTAAGACTACTAATTCTCCTTTAAGCTTCCTCACTTTAAGTGCACTTATCCTACCCCGGATAATTTCCTGATGAATCTTTGTCATCTCCCGGGCGATGACTACATAAGGATCCTGAAGACTTTCAGAGAAGGTTTTGAGATTGTCCCAGACCCTAAATGGCGAGTCAAAAAAAATTATAGTTGTGGGTGTTTGTTGCCAAATGACTTTAATCAATTCAATCAGATTTTTGGTTGAGGAGCCTTTTTTAGGCACGAACCCAAGGAATACGAATTTATCAGGTGTTAATCCGGATAAGACTAGAGCGTTGATTGCGGAGGATGGGCCTGGAACCGAGTCAATCTCGTAACCTTTCTTAATAAGTTCTCGAACGATTTTATATCCTGGGTCAGAAATGAGTGGGGAGCCGTTTTCGGAAATAAGAGCCAAGTTTTGCCCGCTATTTAGTAATTCTTCAATCTGGGGCAGCCTTGAGAGCTCGTTTTGATCGTACAAACTAAGAAGGGGCTTCTGAATGTCAAAGTGTCTAAGTAGTTTGTGAGCACTTCGGGTGTCTTCACACAATACCTGATCGCTTTGCTCAAGAGCTTCGATGGCTCGCAAAGTAATATCTCTTAGGTTGCCAATAGGAGTGGCGATGATTGTCAATTTGGCCATGAGTGTATTTTAGCACAGGGTGATAAAAACGACGCTACGGAGTATTTTAGCACCTAACCGCTAATCTGGATCTCAGTTGACAAGTCTGGCTATCAAAAGACATAATTAATTAACAAATTGAGCAGGAGGACTTGATGGTTGGTGTTAAGAATATTTTAATTATTGAAGACGACTTCTTTATTCGCGATCTTTATCAAAAGCAGTTTACCAAAGAGGGTTACGCGGTGGATACAGCTGAGGATGCTGAGATTGGTTTGGAAAAAGTTAGGTCCGGTCAAGCTAATCTGATACTTCTCGATATTATGCTGCCTAAAATGAGTGGTTTGGATTTACTAAAAATTCTTAAAGCTGAAGCGGCACTGCAGAATATTCCGGTCGTGATGTTGACTAATCTCGGTCAGGACAACGCTATCAAGCAGGCTTTCGACCTGGGCGCTGAAGGATACTTGGTTAAAAGTGCTTATACCCCAACCCAAGTAGTTCAGGAAGTAAAAGGCTACATAAAGTAAGAGTATATCGTTAGTAGTCCCGCAACGGTCATGACTATGGTTATAAACCATCCAAGACTGCTAGTGATTGCACCGTTAACTCGATTCCCCATAACTTTTTTATCGCTGCTTATCAAAAGAATACACACCAGAATAACCGGTGCGATTAACCCGTTAAGTACTGCCGAAAAGATGAGCGCCTGAATTGGATCAATGCCCACAAAATTAAGACCGAATCCGATAAGCATAGCGATAATAAGTACACCGTAGAAGGCGTAAGCGTCTTTTAGTTTACGGTAGAGGCCGTTCTTCCAGCCTAGACTTTCCGAAAGGGCGTATGAAGCTGATCCCGCTAAGACTGGTACCGCCAACATTCCGGTGCCAATAATGCCTAAGGTAAAGAGTAAGTAGGCACCCTCACCTACTAGGGGACGGAGCGCTTGGGCTGCGTCAGAGGCTGTGGTTATGTTTGTTATCCCGTTTGCGTTGAGCGTTACCGCGCAAGCTAGGATAATAAAGTACATGACCAAGTTAGACAAAAACATCCCTGACCAGACATCTACTCTCATGCTTTTTATCTCTTCGTTGGTAGTCTCTTCCTGTCGGAGTTTGAGGCTGGTTCTTCCTTCTTGAATTTCCTCCTCAATCTCTTGGGAAGTCTGCCAGAAAAATAGATAAGGTGAAATTGTTGTCCCAAGCACAGCGCAGACCAAGTAAACCTGATCTAAAGAGAGGTTTACGTAAGGAATAAAGGTATATTGCACGATAGTTGACCAATCAAGGTTTTTAATACTTAAGGTGGTAAAGACGTAGGAAAGTAGTACTAAGGCCAGCCATTTTAGGTAAGACGCGTATTTTTCATAGGCCGTAAAGATTTGAAGCAGGAGTGATACAAGCGCAAAACCAAGGACTAATAAACCGAAATTTAGGCTTGGATTAAGCAACTGTCCTGCTTTGGCCATGGCCCCTAAATCCGCTCCTAGGTTTAGGGTATTGGCCCCAAAAAGTAATAGTGTGCTGGTGTAGAGCACCCACCTAGGGAAATACATTCGGATATTGGCAGCCAAACCTCTTCCTGTAACTAGTCCGATTCGGGCACACATTTCCTGGACGATCGCCATAAGAGGAAACGTTAAGGTGGATAACCATAAGAGCTGATAACCGTAACGCGCGCCTGCTTGGGAATAAGTAGTGATTCCAGCAGGATCATCGTCCGCTGCGCCAGTAGTGAGTCCTGGGCCAAGCATTTTCCAGTACTTGGAAACTTTTTTAACAGGGGCGTTGTTAGTAAGGCGATCAGTGAGTTCTCTAGAAGTATCGATCGTTTTTTCTAAGGCAATAGCCGGAGATTCTATGACTCTCTTCAGTGGTTCATCAGACATTGAGATAAGATTAAGATGTTTGGCCGTCTGCTGTCAATAGAAAACTGAGTTCATTAGCTATACTTTCGGATTACCCCGATGACGCGACCTTGAATTCTGACGCTTTTCGACCGGATAGCATTCATTGACGAATTTGCTGGTTCTAGTCGAATACAGTCTTTTTCTCTAAAAAATCTTTTGAGAGTGGCAAAATTGTCGTTCAGGAGAGCCACCACTATGTCACCGTCCATAGCAGTCTGTTTTTGTTCTACTACGACATAATCACCATCTTGAATACTAGCTTCGATCATTGATTGACCTTTCACTCTTAGGACGTAAGTGCGACCTCTACCAACCATGTCTTTAGGTATTTCCAGCGTTTCCGTGGAGTTTTCGATTGCCTCAATTGGTGTACCAGCAGCGATGTAGCCAACAAGAGGGACCTCAATGCCGCCGCCGATCCAACCAGCCATCTTCTGGTCGATTATTTCGATACCTCGTCTGACACCTTCGACCTTTTTTAATACGCCTTTCTTTGCGAGGTTTTTAATATGCTCGTGAACTGTTGCGGGAGAGTTTACGCCCACGCCATCACATATTTCGGGGAGAGTAGGAGCATAACCATGCTTTTGCATGTACTGAGAAATAAAGTCCAAAATATCACGTTGTCTTCTATAAATTACAGGGGCCATAAGTACCTCCTTCTCTCAAGACCTTCGAGTTGGGTTATCTAAAGGGGACGAATCCCCTTTAGTGTTTCCCCTCTTTAAGTCTAGCTGTTAATAAACGTTACCCCGCGTATCTCTTATTACCTTGGTGTTGGGTTGGCGCGATTAAGTTTTGTCTCTTGTTTGGTCTAATTATGGTTCTTTCTTCGGTCTGGTGTCAATGGATCATATGTTATCAAAGTGCACCTTGCTTCTGGCAATGGTATTGTATGTTTGGTAAAATTATGGAATGAGTAGTTTTGATCTTCGGTCGGATTTTCGGCCCACTGGCGACCAACCAAAAGCGATAGAACAACTAGTTGCTGGAGTAAACAAAGGGGATAAGTACCAAACTCTTCTTGGTGCTACAGGCACAGGGAAGACCTTTACCATGGCCAATGTTATTGCCCAAGTAGACCGACCCACGCTTGTGCTTGCTCATAACAAAACTTTGGCGGCCCAACTCGCAAGCGAGTTTCGGGAATTTTTTCCTAACAACAGTGTTGAATACTTTGTTTCCTATTATGACTACTATCAGCCAGAGGCTTATGTTCCGCAACATGATTTATATATTGAAAAAGACGCCCAAATCAACCAGGAAATTGATCGATTGAGACTCGCAGCCACCAAGGCTTTACTTACACGTAAAGATGTCATTATCGTCGCCTCTGTTTCGTGTATCTATAGTATTGGGTCTCCCAAAGCTTATGAGAGTAGTACGGTGATACTTGAGGTCGGAGAGGAGTATAAACTGGCTGATATTCTGTCCAAATTAGGTTCTCTTCAGTATGAACGCAATGACATAGACTTTAGCCGAGGAACCTTCCGTGTCAAAGGTGATGTTCTGGATATTTTCCCGGCATACGAGCAACTTGCTCTCCGATTTAGTTTCTTAGGAAATAAATTAGAAAAGATTAGCGAGTTTGATACCATTACCGGGGAAAATAAGTTTACTTTTAAGGAGACTACGATCTTTCCCGCTCGTCACTACATGATGGATCGGCAGAGTTTACTCGCTCCTTTGAAAGATATTGAAAAAGAAATGCGCGCTCGCGTTGAAGAATTTAAGCATCTGGAAAGATTAATTGAGGCCCAACGAATAGAGGAGCGTACCAAATATGACTTGGAAATGATTAGTCAACTTGGTTATTGTAGTGGGATAGAAAATTACAGTCGTTATTTTGACGGACGTAAACCAGGCGAAGCTCCGTATACACTTCTGGATTATTTTCCCAAAGATTTTCTGCTGTTTGTCGACGAATCCCATATTACTCTTCCGCAGGTGCGGGGAATGTGGGCAGGAGATAGAGCTCGTAAGGAAAGTCTTATCAATTTTGGGTTTCGACTGCCCTCAGCTATAGATAACCGGCCTTTGAAATATGAGGAATTCTTGCGCAAGTTAAACCAGGTAATGTTTGTGTCTGCCACACCAAATGAATACGAAATCTCGTTATCCAGTCAAGTAGTTGAGCAGATTATACGTCCAACTGGTTTGCTTGACCCACAGATTGAGGTAAGAGCTACACAAGGGCAAATTGCTGATCTCATTTCCGAGATAAACTCTCGGGTTGCTGTAGGGGAGAGGGTGCTAGTGACTACTTTGACCAAGAGAATGGCCGAGGACCTTTCTAGCTACCTTACAGAGGAGGGTATTAAAGTAATGTATCTGCATTCAGACATTGATACGCTAGAGAGAGTTGAGATACTGCGAGACTTAAGACTCGGAGTTTACGATGTGGTGGTTGGTATTAACTTGCTCAGAGAAGGACTTGATCTTCCTGAGGTCAGTTTGGTTGCTATTCTGGACGCTGATAAAGAGGGATTCTTGCGTTCGCGAACTTCTCTGATTCAGACGACCGGTCGGGCTGCTCGCCATATAAATGGACGAGTGCTCATGTATGCGGATAAAGTGACAGACTCCATGAAAGCGGCAATTGATGAGACCAACCGGCGTCGCGAGACGCAACTTGCATACAACAACGAACATGGTATTACGCCAACTAGTATCAAGAAAGCGCTCAAGGATATTGGTGATCGTCTGAAAGAATTGCAACCTCTGGCAGAAACTGTTGAGGAACTTGATATCCCTTCACTGCCTAGAGAATCAGTACACAAACTTATCAAAAGTTTGGAAAAAGAGATGAAAGCAGCTGCCGAGGCTTTGGATTTTGAAAAAGCTAGTTTGATTAGAGATCAGTTAGTAGATTTAAAGAAAGAGCTAATTCGCTTGGACCAGGAAAACAAATTTCACCTCCCCGCAATAAAATAGCAGAGCAGAGTATACTAATCTAAAGAGCCTAGGGTCCGACCCTGATATGCCTGCAAAAAATTCTGTAAAACAATTTAACGAAGGCGGTTATTACCATCTCTACAATCGTGGAGTGGAAAAAAGAAATACATTTCTTGACCAGCAAGACTACACCGTATTTCTCGCTTATCTCAAAAAATATTTAGACCCGAATCTAGGGTCGGACCCTAGGAAGATCCCTAGCTATAGATGTAGCCTATGTGTGATTTGACTTTATAAGTGGTTAGACATATACTATGAGTCAATAAATAAGCAGGAGAGGTGAGCCATGGGGCTGGTTGATGTTAGAACAATCCATGAGGATACTTTGGAGAAAAAGTTCGTTGTTGGAACACCACTCTCTTGTAGGGAAGAACAATTCACTTTCCAAGCAGATATGCCTAGGTTTGATGAGGAAACTTTATATACTTGGACAGTGTTGCTAAATAAGAATGGCTTAGTTCATGGAATGTGGGATGCCGGTAAAATGGGAGCTCGTGTTGCAGCTATGGTTCTGCTTACATCACCGTTCACAAGGGTTGTTATTGGAAAAGATTTTGTCCTGCTTCGAGCAACTAGGGAGGCTTGGGCGGAAGTGGTGGACGGTATGACGTTGGAAGATCGAGTGAGAGCGGCGATTAATGCCGGACTTGATCCAAAGAAAGAGATCCCTTATATCAAGCAGGCAGTGGCGGAAGAAAAAGCACATACTCCTAAGGACGGAGGCAAGGGCCTTGGGAATGAGGCTTACGATCCCAGAGCGCTGAGAGATTGATGACCGGTAGGTAGCAGTATTGCTTCCCACCGGTTTCTTTTTGGCCAAAAAGAAACCTCCTAAGAAAACTCTTAAGAGGTTGGGGGCATGGTAGGCAAAGTAAGGGTTTCAGAAAAATCTGTTACCCTTTTAATCCTTCCTTTCATTTTCTCTACCCAGGTATTAAGGCCGGCAGTAATTGCATTATATACGAGACTGATCTGGAGACTAGTTTCGTAAAAACCTGCACCCCTAACTTGATAAATATTTCCATGGCTAATAACGATGGGAACTGACGAGTCCTTATCTAAGTAGCAGATAGAATAGACTTCACGGTCGTATATGATCTCTAAGATTGCTGTAAACTCTGCCTTAGGCCCATCAGTATTTGAGGTTACTGGTACGCTAAGTACAACAGTATATTTGATTCCTTTGTTATAACCATGGCCAACGTATGAAGCTGCCTCAGCCTTAAAAAGAGTTATGGTTTCATCCCATTCGTCTAAGAATCTGTAGGCCACTCTAAGAGCCATTTCGGCAAGATCAAAAGGAAGTCTTTTGGGTCTAATTGAGATATTCATCTTCTCTCCTCATGCGATTCTCTCGCATCTATAGTTCCTACGGTGTCTTTTTCCGTAAGACAAGCGGATTATAGTCAGTTTTCGTCCAAAATGCAAAGAAGCCTGCTTACATGATCCTATAAGAGTTGTATTTAACAGCATTTATGTGCTAAACTACTCCAGATTTCGCACAAAATCAGAGATTGAGGAGAGAGTATGAAACTGACTGTCATTATAGGATCAGCAAGACTTAGAGGTTATGTGGTCGAGAAGGATACTTTTTGCTTTACCGATTTGCAACATGACGAAACTTTTGACTCAGATTATTTGTATCGATTAGCTGAGCAAGGAGTGTTCATTGGTTCTAAGTCCCTGGTGCTTTTGGCTTTTCTGTTTGGGAGAGGGGTATCCAAAATCACTCTTAACCGAGCATATCTTCAGATAGAGGTAGAAAGTGCTTTCTTCGGTCTTGTTAATGAGAGTGAGTTTGGTCTAGAAGTTATGCGCGTTATTAACGGACTTTACTTAGAGGAGCTTGGTGGAGATGAGCTTGACGGGGTGGTGGTAGCCCAATGAGAAGAGATCGCTAAAAAGCCTTTGGGTATGTACGTACCTGGGGCTTTTCTTTTTTTCTACAACAAAAGAACCTCTTCGTGAGAAGAGGTTAAAGATAAACTAGACTCGAACTTCGAAAGTATTTTTTCTATCCAACTTGGCGAGTCTCCCAGCGAAACATCTCAGGATTTCTAGGAGTAAATCATTTCGAACCACGGTGTTTCCGAATAGGTCTCGATCTCGATCATGAAGTGCCTCAGGCAAATATTGTTTCCACTGCATATCGAGCTGTCTACAGCGGTAGATGCCACGCGGAGCAATACTAATAAGAAGTTGCTTCCTTCCTTTAGGAAGGAGAAGAGTGATCTTATAAACCGCAATCATAGTCTCAGTTTTATCGACTGGGCCGCGTACGGCAGATATTTCGATTCTCCCTACATATCCTCTAAGGATATTTCTCAGCATCCTCCCAGAGATTCTAAGATCATCCCAGGTATAGTCTGGAAGTTGATTAGTATCCTCGATCGTGACTAGCTTCATGATCCACCTTTCCGGTCAGCATTGTACTTGATTTTACCTCTAATTTCAAATTATTGTAGAGTTCTGGGTAAGGTTTCCCTGGTATTAGAGTTTGGCTTTTCTTTGGAGAAAGGCGTATTATTGTTTTTATGGCTGAAAAGATCATTATTCGTGGTGCGCGTGTTCATAACCTCAAAAACATTAATCTAGAGATTCCTAAAAACAAATTGGTCGTTTTTACCGGCATTTCTGGAAGCGGTAAATCCTCCCTTGCTTTTGACACGATTTACGCGGAGGGCCAAAGGAGATATGTCGAGTCCCTGAGTGCATACGCCAGACAGTT
>MHDB01000016.1:0-4904 GCA_001816835.1 Candidatus Woykebacteria bacterium RIFCSPLOWO2_01_FULL_43_14
AAGTACTACATCGATTTAAAATTACTCGAGGTCACCTCGATAAAATCATTCGTATGGTCGAATCCGACCAGTACTGTATCGACATTCTCCACCAATCTTTGGCCGTCCAAAAAGCTCTTAAGCAGACCGACAATGTCATTCTCGAAAACCACCTCAAGACTTGTGCAACTAGAGATATCAAAAATGGCCGCAACTTAGAGGTCGTTGGGGAAATAATGAATGTTTTCAAAAGGGTTAACCCATGAGTATAGATAAGATTTTTGTCCTAATTTTAGGGCTTGCCGGAATTATTTTTACCTACTGGTTTTTCCTAATGAAAAAAGGGAAAGAAACAGCCGTTTCGGAAGAGGCGCAAATAATTGTTGAAGGCGGGTATACACCTGAAAACATTTCGGTAACGAGGGGCGAAAAAACTAAAATTACTTTTTTACGTAAGGACCCCTCTTCGTGTCTTGAAGAAGTGGTTCTAGGAGATTTTCATATACGTAAGTATTTACCTCTAAACCAACCCGTAACCATAGAAATCACTCCTAAAAAAGCTGGTGAATATAAATATTCCTGTGGTATGAATATGTATCATGGGAAAATAATCGTTAAGTAAAAGGAGGTTCTTATGAGTCCCCATGATAAACTAGATGCTCTAGTGGAAGATTTACCCTTAGTCGGAACTATTTTCCGACGCAATTATCTTTATTTCAAAAAACACACGTTACTCACCAACCTTATACACGGCTCGTTTGGTTTAGGGCTTGGGATGTTAATATTGGCAGCAGACAATACGTGGGGTTGGGTTTTTCTCTGGTTAGGTATCTTGGGCCACGTCTACGCTTTTGTGAAAACTGACAAATAGTTATGAAAAAAACTTTCTCAATTAGTGGGATGCATTGCGCATCCTGTGTCACAATAATCGAAAGATCTTTAACAAAGGTTGCAGGGATATCTAGTGCCACGGCCAATTTGGCCACTTTACAAGCAAGCATTGATTATGACCCGGAGCTGGTGAGTGACAATCAAATAGAGCGAGCACTAGAGGATGTCGGTTACAAAGCTCTGCTGCATGTTCAAAAAGATTCTGAAGAACTAACCAAACAAAAAGAACTAAGAGACTTGAAAATAAAAACTAGTCTTAGTTTGTCCTTAGGTTTACTAATACTTTGGGGAAGCTTTCCAGGTCTTAGGGAAACTGCTCCGAAACTGCTAACTGTTTCCCTAGTTCAACTCGTTCTGGCTAGTGTGGTCCAGTTCTGGGCAGGGTTAGTCTTCTATCGAGCGACAATTCCTTCCTTGAAGCATCGAAGTGCTAACATGGACACTTTGGTAACGATTGGGACAACAGTTGCCTTTTCTTACTCCGCTTTTGTCACCTTTTTCCCAAACTATCTTGAAAATCTCGGAATTCCCCCAGAACCCTATTTCGATGTTTCGACAATCATCATAGCCCTTATTCTTTTGGGAAGATTTCTGGAAGCGAAAGCTAAATCAGGAACTTCTGAAGCGATCCGAAAGCTGATTGGTCTTCAGGCAAAAAATGCCCGAGTAGTGAGAGATGGGAAAGACATCGACATTCCCATTGAAAATGTTGTCCTGGGGGACCACATTCGAGTTCGTCCTGGCGAGAAAATACCAGTTGACGGTGTTGTCTTAGAGGGTACTTCTTCTGTAGACGAGTCTATGGTCAGCGGAGAAAGTATTCCGGTAGACAAAATGAAGGACAGCGAAGTTTTTGGCGCAACTATCAACAAATCTGGGTCTTTTGTATATAAAGCGACTAAGGTGGGTAAGGATACACTGCTGGCTCAGATAATTAGATTGGTTCAGGAAGCCCAAGGTAGCAAAGCACCAATTCAGCGGATCGCTGACCTAATATCCTCTTATTTCGTTCCAATCGTGATTATGCTCGCCGTAGCCACTTTTGCGGTATGGTATATCTTCGGCCCAGCACCCTCTTTCGTATTTGCCACTCTAAACGCGATTGCGGTGTTAATCATCGCCTGTCCCTGCGCCATGGGTTTGGCAACTCCCACCGCCATCATGGTCGGCACAGGTCTTGGGGCAGGACGGGGAATACTCATTAAAGATGCCGAAAGCTTAGAGATTGCCCACAAAATTAACACGATTATTTTTGATAAAACCGGTACGCTGACCAAGGGTAAACCTGAGGTAACAGACATTGTCTTAACCAAAAATTCAAAATCAAAGAATGCGGATGAGATATTGTCACTAGCTGCCGCAATTGAAAAAAATTCGGAGCATTCCCTAGCTGAGGCTATTGTGACTAAAAGCGAAACCAGAAAACTCGATCTTCCTAAAGTGGCTGATTTCGCGGCAATTGCCGGTCACGGCGTTCGGGGAGTTGTCAACGGTAAATCGTTAGCACTAGGAAATAGAAAGTTAATGACCAAAGAGGGCTTGGATATTGGTCAGATTGAGTCAAACTTGGAAAAACTAGAGAATGATGGCAAAACCGTGATGATACTAGCTTACGACAACCAAATAAGCGGCTTGATTGCCGTCAGCGATACTGTCAAGGACACAGCTCATGAGGCAGTCAGCCAATTGAAAAAGCTGGGCTTAGAAGTGGTGATGATTACAGGTGATAACCATAGAACTGCCCAAGCTATAGGAGAAAAGCTAGGAATTGATAAAATATTAGCTGAAGTCTTACCTCAGGAAAAAGAAAGTAAGGTTCGGGAAATTCAAGAACAGGGTAAGATAGTTGCCATGGTCGGGGATGGGATAAACGACGCTCCCGCCCTTGCTAGTGCGGACGTGGGAATCGCTATGGGTTCAGGAACTGATGTGGCTATGGAGTCAGCAGGTATAACCTTAATTAATCAAGACTTAAGGTCAGTGGTTGCAGCTCTCAACCTATCTCGAAAGACCATGCGAACTATAAAATTAAATTTGTTCTGGGCTTTTGGTTACAATGTAGCTCTTATTCCAGTTGCCATGGGGATTTTGTACCCGTTTTTTGGAGTGTCAATGAATCCAATTTTTGCCTCACTAGCAATGTCCACTAGCTCAATATCAGTAGTTCTAAACTCCCTGTTACTAAAAAGGGTACGTCTCTAGCTTGCCTTAAGAAAATGGTATGGGTAAAATAAACATTATGCAAATAAAAAAGTTAACTTTATCAGATAAAATCTCAGTTCAGTCGGCTCTGTTGATCGGTTCAGCACTAATTTCCCTGTCTATTCTAATAAGCGGCGGCGTTGTTAAACTAAAAAGCTCTCCCTCAGTTCTTGGCCAAGCCACCATTCCCACAACCACTCCCGGAGTGGATCAGGGACAAATTGCTACCGTTTCCGGGGATGACGACCCTGTTTTGGGCAGTAGTAGCGCGCCAATTACCATCATCGAGTTTTCCGATTACGAGTGCCCGTATTGCAAGAGACACTTTGACCAGACTTACGGGCAGCTGAAAACTGATTACATAGACACAGGTAAGGTCAAGCTTATCTATCGTGACTTACCACTATCTTTCCATGAACCAGAGGCTTCTAAAGAAGCCCTAGCAGCCAATTGTTCCAGAGACCAAGGTGGGGATAGTGTCTATTTCAAATTCCACGATGAGGTTTTCAAAAAAACCAAATCCAATGGTGAAGGCCTAGGTGAAAATGGTATTTATCAGATATCCAAAGACCTTGGTCTAAACCAAACTGATTTCAAAAACTGTATCGATAATCAAAAATACGCCAAGGAAATAAAAGACGACGTTAGCGAGGCCAGTAAAATCGGCGCTGGTAGCACTCCTTCATTCTATATCGGTAAGTCCTCGCCTAATAATGTCATCCAAGGCATCTACCTGAGAGGCGCTCAACCATTCGATCAATTTAAAAAGGTCATCGATTCACTAATATGAACCTCTGGTTAGTTTTTCTTACTGGCCTTAGCGTAGGAAGTATAAGTTGCCTGGCTGTTCAAGGCACTCTTCTTGCGTCCACCATTGCCACCCGAAACAATAATTCAACACGCAAAATTCACCCTTTGCTTCCCACAGTGTGGTTCTTAGTAGCCAAATTGATTTCCTACACTATTCTAGGATTCGTTTTGGGTTTTTTGGGTAAAACTATTGGCTTTTCCAATCAGGTTTTTATTATTGCCCAGTTTCTCGCCGGATTGTATTTAATTGCCTTAGGGCTAAATCTCTTGGGTGCCCACCCTATATTTCGTTACGCGGTTATAAATCCACCCAAAATGATGTCGCGATTTATCCGGTCACGCTCAAAAAGCGCCGAGATTTTCGCACCGGCTTTGCTTGGGATACTTACTATTTTTATTCCGTGCGGGGTAACTCTAGCTATGGAAACCGTGGCAATTACAAGTGCCAATCCCTACTCAGGCGCGGCTATCATGAGCGTTTTCACTCTTGGTACCAGTCCAATATTTTTAGGCCTAGGTGTATTCACCGACTTTTTGACTAAAAGGCTAAAAGGAAACTTACTGCGTTTTGCCGCTTTGGTTATTTTGTATTTTGGGGTTACCTCAATTAACGGCTCGCTAGTTTTAGTTGGCTCCCCCATCACGTTACAAAAGCTATACGATATCATTCCAATTGAGATAGATCTAGGTGGGGACTCTAATCCGGTATTAGCCGCCAACCTAGTAAACGGAACCCAAATTTTTGATATTCAAGTAACGGGACAAGGTTACTCTCCTAGTTATCTAACCGCGAAATTAGGTTTACCGATTAAATTAAATCTTCATCCTGCTGGTAACTTAGGCTGTACCACTGTTTTTAACATTCCGAAACTAAAAATATCTAAGACCCTAGTCTCAGGAGAAAACACCTCGGTTGAGTTCACGCCGACTAATAAAGGCGATTTGACCTGGTCCTGTTCAATGGGGATGTACACAGGTAAGTTGAGAATTGGCTAACTATGATTACAAAACAGATTTTCAAA